>DAHWQN010000009.1 GCA_027340645.1 Microcaldota archaeon | reverse complement strand
ATAGTAAATTATATGGGTAATGATGGCTTATATGGCTGCTACGGTAGTGGAAATGTTACAATCATCAACATTGCAACGGAATCAGCAACAGGGAGCATAGAGTCGTGCGCGTTCAATTTTCCGCAGGGTATAGCTCTGTCATCTGACGGCTCGACTGCGTACATAGCGAATCAGGATGGGGGCTCTGGTACCGGTAACATCCTTATAGCAAACACCGGAACAGACCAGATAATCGGCAACATAAGCTCCTCTGCATTTAACTACCCAAGTTATATCACTGTTTCAGGCTCTGATGCATACGTCACAAACAGCGGAAATATTCTTGAGGTAGATCTCTCAACAGGAAATGTGATAGCAGGCATATCGTCAAGCGCATTCAGCAGCATAACAGGCGTTGCGCTTCCTTGAAATATTGTTTTTGTATTGCGCACGTTCGTTGTTCCTGCCCTTTATAAAAGACGTTTATGATTTTGCGAAGTTGCCAAAACACCATACTTTGTTATAGTGCCGTTTGCTATTGCGTAAATACAGTATAATAAGGTATACTCACGCAGATTTAGATTATTTAATGCTTAAGGTGCATATACCATAGAATTACATGATTATAGATGCGCATGCACACATGATGACTGCAAACATGTTCAAGGGCGTTACTGGAGTGAAGCCGCGCAATGTGCCGCAGAAGATGCTTGAATCGCTGCAGCACTCGGTGGAGGATAACACAAAAACATGGCTGGAAGCCATGGATAGGCTTGATATTGAGAAAACGGTTTTTATGTCAACAGTATCGCTGAACGATGAGTTTGCTTCTTTCATAAACTCAAGTTCCAGATTCGTCGGCTTTGCAAGAATGAATCCAACGCTTCCGGATGCTGTTGATATATTAAAGAAAGAGCTTAAGCTGGGCATGAAGGGAGTTAAGCTCTACGCTACTAGCGGCGAGTTCAACGTGGGAGCAAAAGAGGCGTGGCCGTTTTACGAGTACTGCGAGAAGAACAGCATACCAATAACAATACATTTTGGTGTGACTATAGGACCAACAGCGGATTTGTATCTTGGAAATCCGATACACATCTCAAGAGTGCTGAGCGAGTTTCCCGACATACGGTTCTCGATAGCACACTTCGGCGCAGGCTTCTTCCGTGAAGCGCTCATGCTGAAGTACAAGCGCGAAAACCTTTACATTGAGAGCTCTGGAACAAACAACTGGCTGCTTCATCAGGATAACTTCCTGACTTTGAAGGATGTGTTCAGGAAGTCGATAGACGTGTTTGGCGTGCAGCATATTTTATTTGGTACGGATACGCGTATCTTTCCGGACGGCTATCGCGAGCATATACTGAAGCAACAGCAGGACATACTTAAGGAGCTGAAGCTTAATGAAGGGGAGATTGAAGACATAATGTACAACAATGCAAATAGATTCCTCAGCGGGTAATGCATGAGACACATACCTGCAGCATATTATGAAAAAGGTGAGGAGAGATTTGGATGGTTCATGTCCATTGGCTATCTCCTTTTCACAAAGTTCGGCGCACTGAATGCCTTAGTAAAGTTCGCAGCGAGCGATATAAGAAAAAGTAATGCCAAAAACATTTTAGACATAGGAACTGGTGTAGGAGAGCTGCCGCTTAGGCTGTCTGCAGATAAAAAACTGCGAGTATACGCAGTTGATCCTTCGGAGGCTATGGTAAGGATAGCAAAGTCACGCAACAAGAACAGCGCAAATGTCACTGTCGTGCGCGGATCAAGCAGGCATATTCCATTCAATAGAAACTTCGATTTGATAATCAGCACGCTTTCTTTCCACCACTGGAAGCATAGGGAAAAGGCGCTGAGGTACATGAAGGAGTTCCTTGGAAGGCATGGTGAGATTTGGATTTACGAGTATAACAAGGACAGGCTTAAAGCTCATGAGAAGATAGCCAGCGCACACTCAATGAGCAGACGCGAGTTTATTGAAATAGCAAAAGGATCTGGCATGAAGGTGCGCATAGCTACTTCTGGAGAATTCATAAAGGCAGTTTTTACATGAGATTCGGCCACTAACCCAATGCCTCGAGTATCTCTGCTGTACTACGTACTCTGCCCATGCGCTTGAAGGCAGTCTCAATGCTCGTCTTATGTGCTTCGGCAGACATCCCTGACATAGCATCTTCTGCAAATATCTGCTGAAATCCGAATTCATATGCAAACCTTGCGGTGCTCTCTACTCCGTGGTTCGTGGATATGCCGCAAAGCACTATGGTGTCTATGCCTCTTCTCCTCAGCTGCAGCTCAAGATCTGTGCCGTAAAACGCGCCCCACTGCTTCTTCGTTATGATTATGTCGTTTTCCATGGGGCCTAGTTCAGGAACTATGTCCGCCCAATCTGCGGGCATCTCCTTGGGCATCTGCCATTGTGAATCGGTTACGGTGTTCAGCCGGTCTTTGCCACTTGATTTTACATGCACCAGAAATACAGGCATGCTGTTTGCCCTGAAGGCATCTGCAAGCTTCGCGGCATTGATAACTACAGTACTGGCAGGATACGGCTCAGTAGTTCTGCCAGGCATCGATGCTATGCCCTTCTGCAGGTCTATCACAACCAGTGCTGTTTTGTTCTTATCTACATCTAAATTAGCCATCTTCTCACCTTCTACCAAGCTTTATATTTGCTTGCAACATATTAAACATTACTCCTGACTTAGTGGTTAATATGTATATACTCGGAATATGGGATGGGCACGACTCCGGAGCCGCGTTGATAAAGGAAAACCGCATACTTTATGCGGCAAATGAGGAGCGCTTTACAAAACGTAAGCTCGAAGTAAAGTTTCCGTACAACTCTATAAAGGCTGCGCTCGAATTTGAACAGATAACTCCCGCAGACGTAAAAGCCATAGCCTTTCCAACACTGGAATTCACTAAAACAGTGTCAAGAGTTTTTCCTGCACAGAAGGAGGCTTACTATAAGTTTAGAAGAAGAAAGATGCTTAAGCCAAGGTTTGAGGAGCAGATGCACTATCAGAAGTACACTATGACAAGCATAGGCGTTCTGCCGCTGTGCGGATCGATAAGCAAGATGTACATCGGCAATGCTCTGAAATCTATGGGCTTTAAGAACTTCAAGCTATATGCCGTGGAGCATCACAAGGCGCATGCAACAACAGCCGCATTTACTTCTGGATTCAATAGCGCACTTGTAGTCACGCTCGACGGTGTCGGTGATGGCAAGAGCGGAACGGTCAGCATCTTGGACAACAATGAGCTCAAGGAAGTGTCTTTTATACCTGCAAGGGATTCTATAGGAATATTCTACGAACAGATAACAAATATACTTGGCATGAGAGAACTAGAGGATGAAGGCAAGATAATGGCTATGGCCGATTTCTCGTATCCGTTTGATTACAAAGACAACAAGCTGAAGGAATTCTTCTCAGTGGAAGGAAGCAGGATTAAGGCGAGATACGGTCCTGTAGCGCAGTATAAGGCGCTGGTGAGGATCGCATGGTCTACGCCGAGAGAACAGTTCGCGTACATGGCTCAGCAGGTTCTTGAGGAGAACCTTGTAAAGTATTTTAGAGAACTTTCCAAAGAGTATAAGTTCGATAATGTTGCCATGTCAGGAGGCACAATGTCTAATGTAAAGGCCAACATGCGCATACGTGAACAGGGTTTCTTCAAAAAGCACCATATATTCCCGCATATGGGCGATGGAGGAATAGCACTCGGTGCAGCAATGCACGTAAACCATATGCTAAACGGCATATCTGCCTATGAATTCAATGACGCATATCTAGGAGGTAGCTATACCGACGACCAGATCGAGGCCATACTTAGGAAGGACAAATCCCTGCATTACGAGTTGGATGGTGATAAGCCGAAACATGCAGCTGAACTGGTAAACAACAATAATTACATATTCTGGTTTCAGGGCAGGATGGAATACGGGCCTAGAGCTCTTGGCAACAGGAGCATTATAGCTAAGGCTGGATCCGATGATGTTAAGGACAGGCTGAATCTTTTTGTCAAGAAAAGGGAGTGGTTTCAGCCCTTTGCACCGTCCATGCTTGCTGAAGATGCAAACAGGCTGCTTGAGGATGCAGGGGAACGCAACAGGTTTATGACAATGGCGTATAGGGTTAAGGAGCAGCATCGCGACATAATGAAATCCGTAGTGCATGTTGATATGACGGCAAGGCCGCAGATGGTCGGCGACGAGAATAGAAGTTACATGGAAATGCTGCAAGGCGTGAGGAAAAAATCAGGCTATGGCGTAATACTTAACACCAGCCTCAACATACATGGAATGCCGATAGCAATGGCTCCGGATGACGTTATTAGAGCTGCAAAGGATACTAACACGAGGTATATGTTCCTTGGCAACTTCTTCGTGGAGAATATGAAAGCAAAGGCATAGCCATTATATATCAACAACAACCCTTATGCTGAATTTGCCTTTAGACTTTTTCACCATTAGACCGCTCGGCGTAACAGCCTTCACTTCGAGGAGCCCATAATTTTCTGCAGGAACATCCTTGTATTCAAGCGTTCCGCGCAAAGAGAGTGATTTTGAACTCTGAATGGTTTTTATCCTAAACCCGAGTGGAGAAAGGTTGCCGACCTGTACAGAGGTCAACATATCCTGAAGCGTGAACCAGGCAAGGTCTTCCAAGCTTGATGCCTTTTCTCTTATAACTAATTCCTTAACCTGTTTCTTAACGCACTTTATTTTTCTGATCTCAAACATTATTGAAAACATCGCAAGCGCAGAGTTTTCCAGCGCTTCCCCGAAGGTTTTGCCGTACGCTATGAATGCCACATCTGCAGTGTGCTTTACATACCTGAATTTTTGCATGATACCACGCGCAATAGGTTTTTATAGGCATATGATTTATTAATACTGTCCTGTGAAGACAAGAGTAACTGCTGAGTATGATGAAGACTAAATCGGCGGAGGACAAACGAAGAGCAGTTTTGAGGAGTGATAATGGCAGGTTGGGAGTGTTGCTCCTAGCCGTGCTCATTGTAGTTGCATTATCTATATCTTTGTATTCTACACAATTCAGCATAAACGATACCGACCCAACAACATATGTAATAATACCAATGCTCATGCTTCCCGTATTCGCTCTATTTTTCATGAAGGACAAAATAGTCCCAAAAGTCGGGAGAAAGGACATAACAATAGCGCTCTTGCTTTTCGCAGCGCTTGTTGTAGCAACAGCCTATCTTCGCGTGCTTCTTTCATACTCGTTTACAGCTTACAGGATAGATATGCTTCTGTTTCCAGTCCTGATTGCCTCTTTCATTGCATTGATATTCGGAATAGGCAACATCAAGCGTTTCCTGCCGCTTATGATTTATTCCATATTCGCATCTCCGCTGCTTCTCATGCCAATAATAATGGCAAACGGTGCATTCGCAGCAGCAAACACTCAGATAGTATATCACATGCTGAGCATCTTCATACCTAATGCAACATATTCTGCTCCGATAACCATAATCGCAAACAACTACAGAATAGGCATAGGAGAGAGCTGTGTTGGAGTAGGATTGCTTATTGCTATAGTGCTGCTTCTTATTCCTGTTGCATACCTCTATAGGGGAACTGTCAAAAGAAAGATTCTCTGGATATTGAGCGGGCTTGGGCTCCTCTTCCTGCTTAACATATTGCGGATGTCTTCGATTGCTGTATTATGGATTACAAGCGGGCCAACATCAGCACTGTCTCTGTTTCATTCTGTAGCAGGTATATTGCTTTTTTATGCTGTAGTAGTAATAATAATACTCGTTTCATCGCTTTATGGAATTGGTATAGCTCCGAAATCCAGGAGAACAGAGAGAACACATGGCAGATCTACATATGGCAGATCGGGGATAGTGCTTGCTGTGCTTGTCTTGATAGTTTATATTCTGCTCAATGCGCAGTTCTCAAACGCAGCATATGTGTCCCCTTATCTCAATGCAGTCCAACAGGGCCAGCACGCAGGCATTCTTGGATTAGAGGCGGGATTATCCAACACAACTTATTTGTACGGCAGCATTATCAATTCCACCAATAACAGCTTTACTATGAAGCTGTACAGCAGATACAACACTTCAATAACATCAAACACGCCGATATTGCTTCACGGAATCTATACGGGGAGCGACATCCTGCCAGAGTTCTCCGGAAGCAATGTTGTTGATGAACTTTCATTCATAGACGGCAATGGTATCCGCCAGGATTCTTATTATGTTATATCAAACAATACTCCTTTCATCTACTTTGAGACCAGCATGCCCTACTATTACAATTCAAGCTATCAGGAAGTAACGTTTTATGCCATTGTGCCTGCAAGCAGCATAGGCTCATGGGAGTGCAATGCCGGCTATGATTACGCATATTCTGCGATATTTAACGATTTAAATGGAAGGTTCTACAATGCAACTGTTGAAAAAGACATAACCGCAGGCGAATGCATAATTGGAGGTGCTTTATCTGAAGCTGTTTGAGTATAGCGCAGGCGCATTCATATTTTTGAAGGCTGGCAAGGATTTCAAGATTTTGATATTGAAGAGAGATAACGGCGAATATGACATTCCAAAAGGGCATATAGAGAAAGGAGAGAGTTCCGAACAGGCAGCTGTGCGTGAAATACGAGAGGAAACTGGAATAATTGCGGCGCTTGTGCCGTACTTTCATGCAGATACTCATTATTTCTTCAAGAAAGGCAGCAACACTGTATCAAAGCATGTGAGGTTCTTTATCAGTATTGCGCAGGGCAGCAATGTGAAGATATCTGATGAACATGTAGGATATGAATGGTTGAACCTGGACGATTTCAAGAAAAAAGTAAAGTTCAAAGACATACTCGATATAATTCCAGAAGTGCTCGATTATTATGAAAGGTACTTACGCATGCGCAGCCTGAATGAAATGTATGAATTGCTGCCTGACAAAAACAGGGAATGGGATCTGAGCAGAACAATGGTGCCTGGCGAAGGGCCGCTGAACGCTGAAATCATGTTGATTGGCCAGGCTCCTGGAAGATTTGAAGACGAACAGAGAAGGCCATTCATTGGGCGAAGCGGAAAGCTGCTTGACGAGATGATAAAATCAGCGCATTTGAAAAGAAAGGAACTTTATATAACAAGCACAGTTCAGTTCTTTCCGCCAAAGAACCGGATACCGACAAACGAGGAGATAGCCATATGCAAGGAATTCTTATTACAGCAGATAAATATCATAAAACCGAAGTTCATAATACTTCTCGGGAATATTGCTCTCGGAGCGGTGTTAGGGATGAAAAGCGTGCACATGCACCACGGCTCTGAGATAACGAAAGATGGTATAAATTATATGATAACCCTGCATCCTGCTGCTGCGCTGAGATTCAAGCAAAGCAAAGAGATTATGCAACAGGACTTTTCAAAGTTCGGGAAGGACATCACTGCAAAGCATTAAAGAGTTTAATGCATAATATTTGAGCATGGGCCTGTAGCTTAGCTTGGTTGGAGCACCCGACTGATATAAACTTTTAGGAAAAGTTTAATCGAAAGCTCAGAAATCGGGAGGCCGAGAGTTCAAATCTCTCCGGGCCCATTTACAAAAATCGACGACAAAACAGGGGTTCAAATCTAGATTTTGGGCCCGATTCTGGAAGCAATGAAAAGGCGGGTTCGGGGTGCGTTTTCAAAGGCTTTCGAAGGCCTGAAAAACAGGGTTCGGGGTTGGATTTTCAGGACTTCTTAAAACAGACAACTGAGCTTAGCAACACAATCTCAAAGAACAAACTTGAACAACTCAGAACGATAGTTACAAGAGCGCATGAAAAACGTTTCAAAAGAAGAAGAGAGCCTAGATACGGTTCGATAAACAAAGGTTTTACTGAACTTGAGCTACAACGTTTTCTAAGAAACGTTCATAACGACAAGTTCGGTCTTTTGTTCAAGTATCAGGCATATCTCGGTCTTCGAGTTGGTGAAGTCTGCAAATTGCACACAAGCAACATAGACTTCGATAAACGAGAACTCACTATAAACAGCGAAAAGTCTCGGCAGACTGACTCGCTCATAATTCCAATCGAATTATTCAAAGAGACTGTAGAATTTATGAATAACTATTTGAAAGAGATAAAGGCAGCAGAAGGTTACATTTTCTTTAAAGAAAATGACTACGGAAGAACAAAGTTGCCTTACATAAACTTGAATTACGTTAGAAACGTATTCCGTAAGATAATCCAACAGACGGATTTAGACCAGAGTTATGGAACTTCGGAAGAAGCTTACTCTTATCATAGGTCTAGACCATTACACAGGCTTACTACGCATAGCTTAAGGCATTATGCGATAACTCATTTTGCCAAATCAACTAATGGTAACATAGTATTAGCGTCCAGGTTTGCCAGACACTCTAGTCCGCAAACAACTATGCGCTATATAGCGCAGGATAAAGACGACTTGTACAAAAATATAGACTTCGCATTTACTGACAAAATAACTCCGTTGAAAGAATTATCTAAATCTGTGCAGAAATAATATTTACTAGTAGAATTTCATGTCTTGCAAGATTTGCTGTTTATTCTTATCTTGCAGTTGATTTATCCTCTTCTGAGCAAGGTCTACGTAATCTTTACTGACATCATAGCCAATGTAGTGGCGATTAAGCAGCATTGATGCCAAAGCAGTTGTACCGCTTCCCATAAATGGATCAAGTACGTTTTCTCCTTCAAAAGTATACAGTTTTATGCATCTTAGAGGTAGCTCTAGCGGAAATGGTGCAGGATGTCCAACTCTCGTAGCTGATTCGGCATTAAATGACCAGATGCTTTTAGTGAGTTCTATGAACTCCTCCTTTGAAATAGTGGATTTCATATTTTCTTTGATGCCTCTTGTGAAGCTTTGCTTTGAAAATATTAGTATGTATTCATGGGCATCTCTTAGGACTGGATTCTTGGCAGATAAATATGTGCCCCAAGCAATGGAAGAGCTTACGCTTGCTCCTTTATCCCAGATTACTTCGCCTCGCATTAGGAAGCCTAGCTTGTGCATGTCTTCGATTATGAAGGCGTGTAGCGGTATGTAGGGCTTCCTTCCCAAGTTTGCTACGTTTATGCAAACCCTGCCTCCCGGAACTAGAACTCTTTCTACTTCTTTCCATACGTTTGACAAAAATCTTCTATATTCGTCTAGCGATAACTCTTTGTCATAGAGCTTGCCTACGTTATATGGTGGCGAGGTTACCATTAGATGAACGCTGTTGTCTGGCAGTTCAATCATTTTTTCAGATGATTTACAAAATATCTTATCTATTGAATTAGCAGGTAATGGATTCTCAGTAAAGTCTACGTCTTCCTTCTGCTTAGGTAGATTTTCGTATAATCTGCCACTATAAAATTTAGATGAATCGTGATTAGCTCTGCTCGGGCTACCGAAAGAACTCGTTGAGCTTCCATTCTTTTTAGGTGCTGAAGACATTCATTCTTCACCCCATAATTCAACCCATCTCTTGTATGGATTATACTGTATTATAGCTTTAGTCCACTTAATTAATATCTCTTTTGTTTTGTTATCGGTTATTATAGCTTTGAGTGCTTCTTTAGTTATTTCAACTCCTCTTGGATTAGTTCCTGCTTTAGGCAATTTTATGTATTTTTCTCTGCCTAGTTTCTCAAACACTTTCTTTTGGACTTCTAATGGTATATAGTATATGCCCCCTTCTCCATCCCAGTTTACCTGAACAAATATCATATCACAGCTTGGCTTGTAAGTTTCAGAAAATTCTTTAGCTTTAATTGCATCTACTGTCCAGACGAGCTTTACTCCACTAGGTTCTTTTCCAGTTACTGTTTTTATGGATATTGGCTTGCCAAATATCTTCACATCTACTTCTGCTTCAGTTATAGGTAATTCAGTTTCGACATTCTTTTCGCCGAATTTGTATATAAATAAAGCACTGATTATGCTTTCTCTGACTGAACCAACTTGCATGCCAATTTTACCAGCCCTTGAACTTTCTAATTCCGCAAGATGAAACATGTGAGGTAGCCTTTTTTGTATCTTGGCCTGCACATTCTTATCATCGAACAATTTGTATAATTCGTCTATCATCTAATGCACATTCTTGATTATGTTTATATACGTTCGCGTAGTTTATATAGTTTATAGAACAAAATTTATTGGGGATTTTCTGCAAAAAAGAAAGTTTGATATGTTAGTGAGTACAGTTCCAGATTATATGAGTAATAATATAGAAATTCCAACTATACAGAGAGAACCTAAAATATGGACTTTAGAACAGAAGCAAGATTTTATAGACTCGTTATATAATGATTATGATATTCCAAAACTTTATTTCAGAATCAAACAAAATCAACCAGATAAATGGATATTATTAGACGGCCAGCAACGCTTATCCACTACTGTAGAATTCTTAAATAATAAGTTTAGGTTAGGCGAGAGTTCTACAATGCCTGCAGAGATTCGTAAAAAATTATATCGTGAGATTAGTCCGACCCACAAACAGAGAATAGTCGGAAAAGTTCTAGACTGTATACAAGTAGAATGTACCGATGACGAAGAAGAAGAAATGTTTACAAGGCTGAATAATGGTACTCCGCTAAGTGCTGCAGAACGTCGCAATGCGGTGCGTGGCGAGTTTAATCTCTCTATAAAATCTATTGCAAAACACAAGTTCTTCAGGAACAAAGTTAATTTTTCTTCAAAAAGGTATGCCCATGATGCGGTATCCGCACAGTTATCTGCATTATATCTTGCTGGTCAGCCTATCGATGTTAAAGGTTGGACCTTAAAAGAACTCTATGAATCAAAAAGACGTTACCCTGAACGAAGAACAGCAGAAAGTAAAATCAAGAAAACTCTGAATCTGATGAATAAGATATTTGAAAGGAAAGAAAACTATATGAAAAAATATAATGTACTTTCCATATATCTACTACTACAAGAACTTACAGATAATTATGCAATTACAACTATAAAACCTACTAAATTTTATCAATTTTTTGACAATTTTGAGGCTGAAAGAATAAGGAATTCCCAACTTCCAGAAGATGCAACAACTTTTGATAGAGATCTAAACGAGTATCAGATAAACTGTGTTAATAGCCCAGATAGTGAAAATGCAATAAGAATACGTCGTAGTGTATTACTTAAAAAATTCTTCTTAAAGTTTCAAGAAATCCCACTAAAAGATCCCGTAAGGCTTTTTAGCGATGAACAAAAGCAAGCAATCTATATTAAATATAACAAAAAATGCGCGGGTGTCAATGGTTTTACTTGTCCAAATCTAGGAACAGAAATGCCTTTCGAGAATTTAGAATTCGACCATATACTTGAACATAATGAAGGAGGAAAGACAAGCGTAGAAAATGGCCAATGCCTCTGTATCTCTTGTCATAATCATAAAACAGCAAGTTATAATTCTTCTTCCCGTCAAAACCGTTAACCTTACTCTTTCAGAACTATAGTTAAATGAGACCATAAACCTCAAATATTTGAAGACGCATAACTAAAAGCATGACAAAAGTTACTGATCTACCAGAAATAATAATAGGTGGAGTAATAACTCTGTTCGTATTAGGCTACATCTTTTATGCTATAGGTACTGCAAACAACATACTCTACAATCAGTCAGTCCAAACCACTGGTGCAAACTCCTCGGCTTCACAAACTATAAAGTCAACCGGACAGACAATATCTCTTATGGAAAACATAATTCTATTCTTAGAAGACCCAAGTGACGATATCATTCTTGCCTTAATAGGTATAGTTATAGGTTTTGTAGTATGGTTTGTCAAAAATTCTAATTCTGGAGGTAGAAACTACGAGTTCTAAACATAACTCATAAAAACCCTAAAATGGAAGTATCATTATGCAATTTTTTGTATATTGTAAACACCCAGGACACACAAACGAAAAGATTTACATAAGGTTTGAACGTGAACCACAGGTTAGAGCAGAAATTCCTTTTTGGACGTTCCAAATGACATGCCCTCAAGGGAGCACTAATACGTATTATAAGAATGAAGTTCATGCAGAAGTAGGACTTGAGCCAGTAGGAGGTG
>DAHWQN010000099.1 GCA_027340645.1 Microcaldota archaeon | reverse complement strand
GAATGCTTATAAAGTAATAAAAATGCTTAAAAGCATTGCTATAAAATGCGTTTAATTTTCTCTTAGGTTTTTAGCTTTTTCAAAGTATAACAAGCATATAAGGAAAAATATTTGTCCCATGCAATATACAGCAAAGTTTATATCCTTTATTGCATAATAAATAATGCTTATTTATTGAATAGATCAGGAATCAAGAATTAGCTTATGTGATGCTTAACGGTGTTTATATATGGGAAAGTTTGCAATAGCAGATGCTGAACTATCTAAGATAGTGATATGCAGGAGATGCAAGTCTAGGAACAAGGTAGGAAGCAAAATGTGCAGGAAATGCGGATACAAGAGCCTTAGGCCTAAGCGAAAGGAGGCAAGGGTAAAGAAATAGTCTAGCGGTGTAATACATGGCAGAACTAAATCCGAACGAACAATTAATATTAAAGACACTCCAGGATCTTGGGGCGACAAAGGATTCTAGTATCAAGACGGCAGATGACGTGATGAGGAAATGCAACAGGCCAAAAGGCCTGGTTACAAACACCCTTGTCGCACTGGTCCAAAAGGGTGCTATTAAAAGGGTAGCGAGGGAGAAGGCAGCTGGATACTATGTTTTGCAGGCAAAGAAGTGATATTTGTGGATGACCCTACTGAATATATAGAGTTCATGGCGAAGTACAAGGATTGGATATCGATAAGAAAGCTGGGTATAAGGGAGCATACAAAGCCAGAGGAAGTCGTATTCCACATGGCGGGCATAAGAACTACTATCGATGGAAAGATGTTCAAATTCCTCGGCATAAATACTGAGATGCTTGACAGGTTTGCTGAAACGGCAACTGCGAATGCGAAGAAGAACTACCAATCACTCGGGCAAATAATAAGCTCTATGTCTGGAAAGGATGCAAAAGCCGCAATAGAACAGGCATGCACGAACAAGGTGGTCGCGCCTCTTGCAGAGAACTACCTTTTGAACAAGCTTATAACCAACATGAAATTCGATACCGGCATAAGTCAATTGGAAATGTCCAAGATATTTCCTGAACTGAAGCCGCCGAGAGCACCTGGAAGGATGGGCAAGGGGAAGAAAACTCAGTAATAGCCCATATTTTTATCGTCAATCGTAAAAGACAGCAGGCATTCAGAATCGTGGCAGTATAGTTGCCTGATTGCCTTCTTCATCTACATACGCTGCTTCCCATGTTCCATCGTCATTCCTTTTCCTTATATGGAATCCTACGGGCAGCGCATCACCTCTTAGCAATTTAGCGCTCTGCTCTATCAAATCAACCTTAGGGTTGGTTGTTCTGGCCGCATCGCCTTTCAGCAGTGCATCATGCATAGGCTTGTACATGTCCGATGTCAAGGCTATATCCTGATACTGGTTCATGCTTATCACGAGCCTGTTTGCTATGTCATCAGGAGTTGCGATTATATTTAACTTGTACGCCTTGGCTATCAGCCCGCTTCCATAAAACACGGCTATGGTATTCTTTATGCTGTCTATATCGTCCATGGAGTCGTAAAGCAGGCTTGCCATTGCCATTACTGTAGAGCCAGTATACGAATTTCCGACTATTGATGGAAGTTTCAACGCTCTTTTTATACTAAACCTATCGAGGAAATCAGAGAACTCCTTTCTTATTGCGCTTTTTTGGTTTGAATTTATCTGCGTCCTGAGCCTCTTAAGCCAGTCCCAATAATCCTTTATCTCATTGTCATTAGCTATGTAGTCTATCAGGTCATTTTCGTTCAATCCCCTGAAATCTTCGATTTTTTTAGTTATCAATTCAACCATGCTATTCCCGTTTAACGGGCTTATTCCTAAATCATCCCTATTCTGCAAGTCTTCAAACATCTTTTTATCATATACTTTCATGTAATGCTCCCACAGGAACGACGCAA
>DAHWQN010000098.1 GCA_027340645.1 Microcaldota archaeon | reverse complement strand
TGCATCATCCTCATACAAGATCATCTGCTTCCCGCATTCAGTTTCTGTGTAATCCGTATGCCACATGTCATTGCTGTAGTCTCTCTCCCACCTGACCCATTTCCTCTGCTTGCTCTTCTTCGGTTCCTTATTCGCCAGGCCCTCCAGAACCAGAACCTTGTGAATCCTGTTATGTGGCATCTTCACCCCTTTTTCAGCAAAAATCTTTTCTATGATTACTGCACCGCTCCCATATTGTTCTTTCGTTTTACGCACTATTACACGTTCCTGTGAAGATATTGGTATTGGCTTCCTCCCAGGTGACTTTATCCGTATGTCTTTCGACGGAATGCCCCAATATTTTGTAGGCAACTCCCTTACCCACCTCGGTGTAACTCCAAGATGTTTTGCAATTACACCAGTAGACAGCTCTCCTTTTTTCCGTTCAAAGATAGCCCAACGTATTCCTCTTGCAGTAAGTTTGCCGCCCATGCGTAAAGTATCGCGCCAAAAGGTTAATTCCTTTGTTGTAAGTCTTGTCGTGAGGAACTTATTTCGGGATCGTACAAACATTCCGATTCGGATCAGGCTTTTATATCAAAAAAACAGCAATTATATCATGGCATCGAGGATAGCACAAATCTACAGTCCAAAGACGGGAGCGCCGAGGGACATCTTCGTAGATGTTTCAGGGGTTAGAACACGTTATATAGAAGCTGGAAATCCTGATGATAAGACATTAGTCCTTGTGCATGGGATCTTGTCAGATGCAAACAGCTGGAATGATAACATATCTGCACTGTCTAAAATAAGAAGGGTTATAGCCCCAGACCTCCCTGGATTTGGGAAGAGCGGAAATCCAACTTCGACGCCTACACAAGAATATTTTATCTCGTTTATCGGAGAGTTCATGAAAAAGCTTTCGATAGATAGGACGGACATAGTAGGCCATTCCATGGGTGGAGGTATAGTGATCGGGTATGCTTTAACACACCCAGAGATTATAAAGAGTATGACTGCGGAAGATCCATATGGTTTGTACAAACCTGTACCTGTGGCAGAGCGCATATTGGAGCACTTGCCTTCTATCATCTCGCATAAGTTAGACTATCTTATAAAAATGATTACTGGCAAAGAACACGTAAATCTGAGCAAACTTTTAGAATCAGTTAAGGAGGAGGTACAGATAGAGGGCAGATCGGCACCGACAACGTTGGCATGGCTTGAAAGCGAGATTGAGATTAGCAGTTGTGACAAGATACGGTTTAAGACAGATTATATATCACAGATTTACAGGCTTGCAGATAAAAAAACTATGTGGATAGTTGGAGGGCATGACCCACTATTCTCAGTATTATGGGTAAAGGAAGCTGCGAAGCGCGCTAAGGGCGAGTTTGTTGACTTTACCAATGCTGGCCATGATCCGCAGGAAGAAACCAGCAGCAGGTTCAACAAAAAATTAATTGAGTTTCTCTCAAGTAAAGGAATCTGAAATTGTGATTGATTTGAGAAGCTGTTACTCGTTGCCATTACTTTGTTCTATTGAAATCCAACTTCTTGTATCCGTATTTTAATAGGTTGCCTTCTATTTCAGAATATGACTTTCCGCACAACATGCCTCCTGCAGCGAACTTCTCATGCGTGACATCAGCAAGGCAGAAATCTGGAATTTTGAATACTGCCTTTTGATCCATATTCTTGAACTCGAAGTCTACAAGAACAAGACCCTCGAGCCTGTCCTGGAACATGTCAATCTCAGCAATCATGCCATTGTAATTGTACAGATACCTTTCCTTTCTGACGCGTTTGCCTTGAAGCTTTGACAACACAGCAAACTCTTCTTTAGTCAAAGGTATTGTATGCTCAAGCTGAACTGAAGAGTCTTTCCCGTCAGTAGGTTCCTTTTTGGTTATCATTAACTTGTCGCCTGACTTGCGAATCCTTAGTTTCGGATGCGGGCTTGATTTTGGTATGTATATGTCGAGTACTTCCTTATGCTCGCTGAGATGTAGACCATTTGGAATGTACTTCAGAAGATATGTCAATTCGAGTTCAAGCTCTTCGGACA
>DAHWQN010000097.1 GCA_027340645.1 Microcaldota archaeon | reverse complement strand
ACGTGATAATATAATAGCAGAGGCTTTGGATTATTGCGGAACTATGGCATCATCAAATTATGTGCACATGTATGAGATAATGGGTGGAAAACAACAGATGCTAAAAAATGCCATGCATATAATAAATAACAAGGGGGAAAACCGTGCAATAGAGCTATCGGAAGAGCTTCTGGATATTATTAAGAATAGAGGTGTTACGGCATGAAGGCTATTGGGTTCAACAGGCATGGGGGTGCAGATGTACTTGAGTCTTTAGAGCTAGAAGATCCGAAGCCCGGAAGCAACGATGTTATTGTCAGATTGTACGCTACTTCAGTAAACAGGCTGGATATCCTTTCACGTGAAGGTGTTCATGGAATGAAAATTGAGATGCCACACATACCTGGTGTTGACATTGTAGGCACTGTAGAAAAAATGGGCAAGAACGTTAAAAAATTCTCTGAAGGCGAATTAGTAATATCAAACACAGTATACGGATGCGGCGTGTGCTCCAACTGTGTAGCTGGAAATGACAACTTGTGCAGTAAGTGGAACTGTTTCGGACTCCAGGTCAACGGTTCCTACGGCGAGCTGCTCCGTATACCGGAACGGCTTTTATCCAAACCACCATCAATATACACAAAGACCGAACTGGCAGCAATGCCGCATTCATTATCTGTGGCGTGGCGTGCGCTGCATACTCTCGGTTCTCCACAAGCAGATGACAATTTGTTTATACGCGGAGCATCTGGAAACACCGGAATATTTATCGTAATGCTAGCAAAGGCGCTAGGCCTTAAAGTTATAACGGCATCGAGGTCAAAGAAAAAGACGGAAGAGCTTAAGAGACTTGGTGCAGACTATGTTCTTGACAGCAACGAAAGTCCAGAAGCCATTAAAAACAATGTAATGTCTATAACCGATGGGAAGGGTGCTGATATTATAATTGATATGTTTGGATCTACGCTTAATGAGTCGCTAAACTTCGCGGCATTCTCTTCAAGGATAATCTCATTTGGGACAATAAGTGGGGGAGAGTCCAAAATAAATATAAAGCGTCTTTACCTGTGGAATGTCTCATTGTTTGGAATGCACAATGCCGGAAAGCCTGAATTCGATGCTGCATTCGAGTTTGCATCAAAGAATAACATACATCCCCTGATAGCCAAGAGGTTATCTATAACTAAGGCAGCTGAAGGCCATCGTTCACTTGAAAATTCAGAATACTTCGGAAAGATAATATTGGAGCACTAGTGATTTTATGAAAATGTCAAGGCAAGATTATATTTATTTCCTTCTGCCGCTTATCCTGTGGCCTCTTACGTTCATAGTATTTAGCAGCTATTTTGTTTATGCCATGTCTGTGTCTACGGTCATACTCGCCGCATTCTCGCTGTTTAGATACAAGGACAAGATAAACTTTAAATCAAGGAGCATGGCAAAGCTTGTGCTCATCGGTTTTATAGGTGCGATAGTCCTGTATGTGCTATTTCTTGCAGGTTACTACGCAGCAGTTTATACTGGCAATGTATCTTATGTCAAAGACGTTTACACCCTGATATACTCTCAAGCGCAGACAATAACGCTTGTAGTGCTTCTTGCTATTATAGGCATATGCGAGGAATTTTACTGGCGTGGAGGACTCCAGGGGTACATAAAAAAGAACTCAAAGACTTTCAGAAAAATGCCATGGGTCGGATCGTCAATTTATTATGCCCTTGTTCATATATCCACATTTAATCCTATTCTTGTACTTGCGGCGCTCCTTGTTGGTATTGTAACGAGTATCCTTGCAGACAAATACGGCATAGTCGCATCTGCTATAGCCCACATTGCGTGGATAGAAGCCATAATAATATTCTTGCCAGTTATAGCCATATAGGGATCAAATGAGCGAGCGGATAAATAAAATATTCTCTAAGATATCCAGTAGCTATGACCTGATGAATCACCTTCTCAGCTTCGGGGTAGACATCAGCTGGAGGAAAAAGACAGTCTCTGAGATAATTAAAATGTCAGATGGAGCTGATAAGCTAAAGATTCTTGACATCGCAACAGGGACTGGTGATCTAGCAATC
>DAHWQN010000096.1 GCA_027340645.1 Microcaldota archaeon | reverse complement strand
CGCTTGCCTATCCTTTAGATGGGAGAGAACATCAAGCACATTTTAGGCAATTTAGAAAAACTTTTATATGCTGATATCCAATGGTTCTTGTTTCTTCAGGTGTAAAAATAGCAGAAGAGAGCATAAATGTCCAGTTGGAAGGCGCTAGACTCAGCAGGAAGCATATAAAGATAATGCTGATATCAGGAATGAGTTTTTTTACTGATGCATATGACCTGTTCATAATAGGCATAGTCCTGTTGATGATTACCCCTATATTCCACCTTACTGCGTTGCAGATAGGCATAACTGCAAGTGCTGCCCTATTCGGTGCGGTAATAGGTCCGCTCCTGTTCGGGTTCATCGGCGACAAGTTCGGAAGGAAATATTCGTATTGGATAACCGTCACGCTTCTGATAATAGCCGCACTTGGCTCTTCTACTGCAATAAGCTATATTCAATTGATTGCATGGAGGTTCCTGTTAGGTATAGCTATAGGCGGTGATTATCCGCTCAGCGCCACCATAGTTGCAGAATATGCCAACAAAGACGACAGGGGCAAGCTCATAGCATCGACATTCGCCATGCAGGGTTTCGGCATAATAGCCGGCATTGCAATAGCATTCATACTTGTATACTCACATGTGCCGATAGGCATCGCGTGGAGGATACTGTTGGCTGCAGGAGCAATACCCTCTATTACAATATTATATGCAAGGACGAAGCTCATGGAAACCCCGTTATACAGCATGTCCAAAGGCAAGCTTGCAGATGCGAAAAAGGCATTGGTGTCCGTAGCAGGCAATAAGATTCCGCAGTTCGCTGCAAAAAGTCCGGCTGTCAAAAATTCCGAAGAATCTGGAGATGCGCACATGCAGAAAAAGATAAGTTTCAAGGAATTTGCCCGCAAGCGCTGGAAGATAATGTTAGGTACGTCGCTTTCATGGTTCTTATTAGATATATCTTATTATGGAACCACTATATTTACCCCCTACTTAACTACATTCTTTGGATTCAATGGGCTGTTGTCATCCACTACAACTACTGCGCTCATACTGCTATTCGCCGCAGTTCCTGGGTATTGGATAGCGGTCGCACTAATAGACAAGCAGGGAAGGAAATCGATGCAGGCGATTGGATTCCTTATAATGGGGATAGCATTCGTAACCCTATTCTTCTTCGGTGCAAGGATACTTGCATTTTCAGATGTGCTCTTTTTCATAATATATGGGCTTACATTTCTGTTTACGAACTATGGCCCCAATACTACTACGTACGTTTACCCAGTGGAATTATATCCCACGCAATTGCGGGCAAGGGGCCATGGCCTGGCTGCAACCAGCGGCAAGTTCGGTGCCGCCCTATCTACGCTCTTTTTCCCGCTTATAATCGTGAGCATAGGCAAGTACGGCCTAATAGGATTACTTGGCATTGTTGCGATAATGGGCTTCATAGTCACTGTAACATTGCTGCCAGAGACTAAGAAAAAGCCGTTGAGCGAGACGTCCGGGGAATACGAGCTCCTTTTGGTCACTTCAACACTTAGCGAAGACTTCAGGAAGCTGATGCAAAACATTTCAAGCGGCATGCAAAACCTGAATAAGCTTTTTTCAGATACTGGTAAAAGAAAGGAATATTTCAAAAAAATAAAATCAGAAGAACATGCCGCAGATACGCATGTGCATTCCATAATGGATTATCTTGCGACATCACCGACAATAAAATTTGGATATAGGGACGTGTCACATCTCGCATCTAGATTGGACGACATAATGGACAGCGAGGAGGCTGTCGCGGCAAGGATGGACATATACAAGATAACAAAAGTCGAGAATGACATGCGCAAGCTGCTTAAAGCAACTGAGCAGTGCATAAATCAGATAATCGAGAGTGTTAACGTGTTGGAGAGGTTGCAATACGACAAAAGCACCTTCCCAGAAATAGAAAAGTTGCGCATAAAAGCTTCAAAATACGAGAATGATGCCGATGAAATACTGCGGTCTTCACTTTCAAGGTTGATGCAAAGCCATGATACAAAATACATCATAAAATACAAGGAGATATACGAGCACTTAGAAAGCATAAGCGATAGGTGCATCGACGCATTGGACGTTGTGGGCGATATAGCCTTGAGGTACATTCATGGTATTGAATCATAACACTGCATCTATATAATAAAGCATATAAATTTTACAAACGATATGAATCTGAGGCATTGAATTATGCACAGGTATGAGAAGGCAAAAG
>DAHWQN010000095.1 GCA_027340645.1 Microcaldota archaeon | reverse complement strand
CCCATGTATAGATGCACGTACTCGGCACCTGACTCAATTACGGCATCGATATCATCCTTTTTCGACCTTGCAAGAACGCATATCTCTGCATTTATATCTCCATTGCGTTTCATGCGCACTATCTCTCTTACTGCTTGCTTCTCATCGGTAGAGCAAGTCTGTGCAAGACATCCGGCTTCTATAACATCGACTCCGAGCCTGTCCAGAACTTGTGCTGCAGTTATCTTGTTATCTTTGGTTGGCTTCGCCCTGGCGTCCTGTTCACCATCGCGGAGAGTGGTATCAAATATCTTTATGCGTTTAGACGTTTTTTTAGCTCCATTTTTTCCAATGTTTCCAATTCCATTTGTTTTTGTTATATTTTGCATGTTATCACCTTTTGCTTTGTTTAAAAAATCAAAAATAAGCAGGCAGCGGAGGCTTCGCTGCAAGTTTCACAAAGCCTGAACGCTGGCAAAAGCCGGGTTCAGGCATTCACAAAATAAGGGCATAGGCTGCGCTATAGATTATATCCTTTCCGGTGTAGCATGAGGCGCATCCATTCACTGAATCAACACACAACATTGCAGTGTACAACGTTAATAAAGCTTGTGTACAAATTTCATGTATTGACTCGATGTTACAGGCAACGCCATCTTTAATTTCCAAAGAGTCCTTCAACAAGAAATGAGATACATAGTAAACGTGAACTTTGATAGTTTCCGTAAGATGGATTAACGGCTTTACAGAAAGGTAGGCTCAATGATTTATATCTATGAACCACGCGTCTGTTTCTTCGCGCGAACCTAGGCTCCATCTCTTTGCAGGGCCTATGGCTATCTCATAATCGTTGTTTTTCAGTCCATTCACTGCTGCTTTAGCTACCTCATAAGTGGACAACGTCCACCCTGTTTTCTCAAGAGGCTTTCCTTTTAGCTCAGTATCGTACACTGTAGGCGGTATAATCTCAAACACTTGGATGGAACTGGTTTTTAGCTGATGCCTAAGTGACATGCTGAATGAGTGCATCGCAGCCTTTGTTGCAGAGTATACAGGAAAACGTGCCATAGGAACAAACCCCAGCCCGGACGATACGTTGATTATAGCTGCGCTACTCTTCCTCATGAATATCGGTATAAAGCGGGCTGTAAGCCTTATCTGCGCCTTTAGGTTTATTTCTATCTCATCCTCATTCTTTAGCAGATCTTCCTCACCTTTAGTTAGATCTATATTGCGCTGTATTCCTGCATTATTAACTAGAATATTTATATCCTTAAATTCCGATTCGGTATAATCATAAAGTTTCTTCCTGTCGGACTCTTTTGATATGTCACACCGTATTGCCTTTGCGCTGCCAAGTCTGGCAACAGCACTTTTCAATTTGTCCTCTCTTCTTCCACAAATAAGCACAGTGCTGCCCGCATCGATAAATTCCTTTGCCAATGCAAATCCTATTCCTGTAGCGCCGCCTGTTATCAGCACTTTGCTGCCATTCAACTCCATTGAATCACATAATTCATTCCATTGACGGAATATATACGTATTGCCGCATCGGGCCGTTTGTTTATTGTACTGCTAATTTATCCAGTATGCACTGTCTGAATCTGGCATCTTTATGATTATATCTGAAAGTACTTCTCTAGCGCAGGGAATTGATCCGTAATATCCATTTGTACCATCAACATGCACTATAAGTCTTCCAGTTTCAACACCGGTATTTTTGTCGGTATAATGCCATAATTTATCATGCAGCAGTATAACTATCCTTACTTCTTTGTCATCATCAGGATTGTATCCGTAATGACTTCTTATTATCTCAGTACCTCCTAGAGCGAAGTTGTTTATAATCCCATGCATATCTTGGTATTTACTAAGTGGATAAGCTTTACATGCTTCTCGCACATTGAGCAGAAGCGCCATAGGAATGTCCATTTTGACAATAAGGCTAGACTTTATTGGTGTGCTTTGGGACTGGCCATCCAATCGCCTCAAACTCAATATCGCAGAACTCGAATCGGATCTTTCGGAGTTATTAAGCAGGCGGTATTTGTATATGCCATCGAACAGCGTCAATATCGAATAGTTGCGCTTAGGCTCGGGATTAACATGTCGTATTGACATAGCAATCACAGTCAAATACAAATGCCGATATGGTATATATGCATTGTGCCGTATGCCTAACAAACATTCCGATTCGTGTATTGTCCCTTAATTAGTTCCTCTCGGAGTTTCGACGTCATTTTTCCACCAAATTACTATCACGCTCAAGCTCAC
>DAHWQN010000094.1 GCA_027340645.1 Microcaldota archaeon | reverse complement strand
GGATTTTGAATTTTATGTTGGGGATTCGGTATACGATAACGTCGCCCCCTACTCATCCAATGAAATCGAGATTCAGAGAGCTATCGATATCATAAGGCTAAGGAAATCATCAAAACACGAAAAAATAGGATTTTCAGAACTTCTATTCATGATGCGTGGGATGCATGATTTTCGTGTTTCACCAAGTGAAGAAATTGTTAGGTACATGATATCCTCTGCAGAAGACAAACACATATGCGATAACTACGACAGACAACCTCCATTTAATTATGGTGAACTTTATTACGTCATTAAAGAGAGATGTCCTACAACAAATTTTAAACTAATATCTGGTCTTAAAATCCAAGAAGGAAGGAAGCGTTTCCCTAAACACAGGCTCCTGTCAACTAGAGTAATTGCAATGATAAATGAAGGTGCCGCGAATGCTTGAACTAGGCAGATACGTAATCAAATCCGCTTTTGTGGTTTCAATGTTGTCCTTGATAACCTCAATTATAGTATACTCAGTTTCGCTTTCATCAAATGACAAGATTATTAGAAGAATATCAATAAGCATGTCGATTAGTGTGGCACTGCTACTCTTCTTTATATTTGCGTACTACCTGGTGTGAAAATGTTGGATATGGTGAGAAGATTTTATGGAAAACCGAAGGCAAGCGATAATATGCTACTGCCAGCCTGTTCGGCAATTATTGCATGGGCTTTAGCTTATACTGTGATGCCAGGCAAAGGTATGGCACCTACCTTATTTGATTTTATGCCTCCGGCAGCGATATCGATTCCGCTATACGCATATTTGAACATAAAAAGTATACGCGGCCCAGATTCCCGCATTTTTTCCATTGCACTGTTACTCCTCACGTCTATAGTAGTAATAGCCGCGGTGATATTCAATGGAACACTATAATCGTTCTAACTTTTTAGTAGAATCAGTGCCAAATGCGCAGATTGACATTGCAGGGATGTTGCAGGCAATAGGTGGCCGCACATTTTGCTTAATCCACGATTTTTTAGAAAGGCGAACGTATATTGAATTTTATTGCGATGACGTCGACCAAAGCACGACCATAATTAAAAAAATTGTACCTGGAATCTCACTTTCCCATGCAGATGTAATTACGATTGGAGAAATGCGTACAAAAGTCCTGTGCCTTTACAAGCAACCCTCTGGTACCAGCTTCTTTAGCGAGTCGTTTTCATACTTAAGCTCTTCGAAGCTTTTCGTCTTTTTTATACCAGTGGATCAGATAGCGCTGCACTTGCGTAAGACTGAAATCGGAAAGCTGTTAAGCAAGGTAGAAGAAAAAGGAACATCTTCCGTGGCTGGCTCTGTGTTCAGTAAGCAGATAAGCACATCTTTACACACTGGCAACTATAATGGTAGAGAAGAAGTTGAAATTCTTCGGACTATATTAGAATCTCTAGAAAATTCAATTATGAATGGATTGCCTGCATACAAGGTATATGCCTGCTTTGACAGCAGAGAGAAATCCATCCTAAATTATGTATCATCAAACTATGCCATAATAAGCAGCTTTGAGTTTGATTCGAGAGGTGATGATGCCCTGCTTCATGAACTCGAGAAGTTCAATAGCCTTCCATTCGGGCTTCAATATTCAAAAAACTTCATCTCATTTCCAGTATCTCAAATAAAATACGTAGCTAAGACTGCCCCTCCTGCTACTTCGGGCAGAATATTGCTTGGCGAGTATGTCAGCAATGGTGCATTCCCAACTGGCGTAGCTGTGCATACTGAAGCCTCAGCATTAAATCTTGGACTGATCGTTACTGGTATGCCAGGTACGGGGAAGACCTCAGCTGTAATGAATATATTAGAGAGCGTAAGTAGGAATTCCGATGCCAGGATAATCATAATATCTCCAACAAGAGAGTGGCGGAAATTTGGGGAGTTGGTAAAGGCAGATGTAATCGACTTGAATAATCCCTCATTAAGGATGAACCTATTCGGTTGCCCTGACGGATGCTCGGTTTCAAAGTTCTATGAGAACCTTGCCATGGTGCTTTCGCACGCCTCTGCAGCCGGCCCTTACCAGAAACCGCTTGAGAAATGCCTGCTTGATGCTTTTGAAGGCTTCAAGGATACGAACAATCCAGATCCACTAGAAGTATACAATGCAATAGAAGATTCAGTAATAAGACTGCACGGCAAGAGGACAAATACTGGCGTAAAGTATACAAAACATGGAGAGAACATCCATTCTGCAGTGGAAGATTTGCGGTTAGTACTAAGGCGCACACAGTTCAGGTCCAGAGCTGGAGTGGATATATACAATTCACCGAGCCGAAACATTATATTTGACA
>DAHWQN010000093.1 GCA_027340645.1 Microcaldota archaeon | reverse complement strand
CCATCGTTATAGTCCAAGACCATCGGACATGTTCACTATCTCATGGCCTGTTGTTGACCTTCCAACTATCAAACCCTTCGAGTTCGCTATTGCACATAAACCAATGCTCAACGCACCGAGATTGGCGGTTGATTGGGATACGTTGCTGAAAATCTCTTTCAGCTTATCCTCTTCTTCCCCCGAGACGCGGTTGTTCAGCACTATGCCCTTATTTGTTAGAAGATTATTCGCTCCTACAGTCTCGAAGCCGCCTATGCTCATCTTTATAACTTCTACATCGAGAATGTCTGCTATCTTTTTTGCCTCTTTAGATGAGTACTCGGGATTTATTATTGCTGTTTTGTCATTTGTGAGTATATTATTGCCAAGGGCATTCAGGTCAGTATCAAATATTTCCACATTTACGTTAGGGAGGTGCTTCTTAAGTACCTTCATTTCATGCATGTATGCTGCAGAAGGGAGCAGAACTGATTTTGAGTTGCATGCAGCATATATTCCTATAAGATCAGATCCGTCTACGCTCAACTCATAAACTTTTGTTTCTAGGTCTTCATTTATGACTTTGCGCTCGCCCTTAGTGGAGCTTCTCCCAACTAAAGAAAATGAGTCAGTAGCCATTGAGAATGCTCCTATATAATCGCTGCCTAAAATTGTCAGCTTAGCCATTGACATTTATTTGACCTTATTAGCAGGAGACTCTGCACTCTGTCCAGAGGCAGGTGACTTCTGCGCGGTCTGCTTTCCGGTTGCGTTTTTCTGCGCTGCTGGATTTTTGGCTGAGCCTTTTGGAGTCTCCGCCTTTTTACTTTGGACTCCATTTTTTGAAGAGCTTGCATTATTGCCCTGCGGTATGGACTTCTTCTTGAGCTCCTGTGACAAGTCAACATTGACCTTGTTGCCATCCTTTTCAACGACTATTCGCACGGGCACCATCTTCCGCGCCACTCTATACATCACATAGGCATTCAAATCCTTACTCAGGCTTATGTCCGATACGCTCACTTTTGCGTGCCTTGCCACGTCTTCCCTTAGGTAATCTATAGATTTCTTGAGCCTTCTCGATTCATGTATCTTCACAAGCTTGTTTCTGAGCCGTATTGTCCTTGCACTCTTTTCAGTAGGTGTTGTTGCCATTGCATCAATCCTTTATTCTTAACTTCTTATTTCTCCAGCTGCGCTGCGCTCTGTTGTACTGAACACGCCTATGCGTGCGCAGCGTGGCAAGCACTGGTATGCGCCTGTTCTGCTTAAGCTTCTTGCCCAACCTTGCCTTTTTCTTTTGACTTTTCTTTCCCATAAAACCATCATTTATTTGTGTTTGAACGATATACTTGGCTCGGGTTTGCTAGTCAGCCTAGCCAAAAGGCTGCGAAGCTGCTCCTCTGTTAACTTGCCCTGTATCCTATTGCCCTGTGCCATCTGTATTATAAGGTTCATAAGTTGCATATAAAGCTCCCTGTTCG
Source organism: Microcaldota archaeon (assembly GCA_027340645.1). Classification (GTDB taxonomy): domain Archaea; phylum Micrarchaeota; class Micrarchaeia; order Micrarchaeales; family CABMGC01; genus JAJZOD01. Next base: position 910 of record DAHWQN010000093.1, on the reverse strand, counting down.
ATAATCTTACATTCATCAGCCGTTCATATGCCTCGTTTGTCATCAAGTGCCTTGCGAGCTCCCTTCTCTGTTGCTCCTGCTGCATAAGCTTCAAGCGCCTTGACATTTCCTTGTTATATTTATCATTTTCCTGCTCTTCAGGCAAATTCATGCACCGCTCTTGAGTAGCTCCCCGGCAGTCTTGTCAAGGAATGACCTGCCCTTTCTGGTAAGTACCCTTCCGTTCTTTTCCTTCTTCACGTACTCAAGCTTTTCAAGCGCATCGAACGCATCCTTTATCGAGCTTCCTCCGGATCTTTTCATATGGTGCGTATGAACAACATGCCTTTTCCTCGTACCATATCTTGTGCGCAATCTTGATATGCCTATAGGCCCGTTTAAATAAACCTGCCTGAGTATTGATGCACACCTCACATACCAGTAATCTGGATTATCTGGGACACGTTCCTTTCCTGCCCCTGATTTCACAAATTCTATGTATTCTGGCTTCTTTATACCCATCTCCTTAAGCTTCTTAGCTGCGCTGTCAATAAGTATTGCACCTTCTACCTCTTTTATGTTTGACATGTTACCACTGCAGAAACATTAATTCCAGTGCTAAACGCACACAGAACACGCAACTATTTTGCACGAAAATATATATAAAAGGAGCGGTAGGCAACGATATGATAAGCAACTCGCATCTGGACAGAACTTATGCGTTCTGCAGCTTCAAGACATGGCATATTGCTGAATCCCTTTTACAGGATTTTCGTTATTTCCACTACCGCGCAGCGCTAGAATATTTGATATCTTTAGGTTTACCATGTGCAATATGTCTTTGTCTTCTGAATGGATTGCACACAGAGTCTCCACGCTTGCGTTTGGATTCAATGCAACTGCTAGCTTTACTGAATCAACAGGGTCCTTA
>DAHWQN010000092.1 GCA_027340645.1 Microcaldota archaeon | reverse complement strand
ACTTCCATGCTGTGCAACAACCTTCGGAGCGGACTTGGTGTACATTATCTGACCCATAACACGCAGCATCTCCGACTCAAAACCGCTGAACATGCGTGTAGAGCTAGATGCAGAAGGCTCAATGAGCACATACCTGCTCTTGCGTTTCATTATCATTCAATCCACCTGTGCGATATCATTTCCTTTGCCTGTTCCTCGCTTGCGCCTATGAACTTCGAAAGTTCAAGCATCTGCAGGCTTGAGAGCAGTGAATCCGCATTAGCCGCAAGGCTCGCTGCTGCAACAGTAACTCCAACATTGACGCATGAAGCGAATATCGATTTCAATCCATAAGTATTTTTCATGAAAGAAGGCCCTGTCGAGCAGGTGAGTTTACTTATTGGTATGATGACAGGCTTATCTTCCGCAGCAGCCTTCTCAAGCACTCTTTTCACAGGTAAATTGTCCCTGAATACTATTCCTACGCAGTTTCTGTCGCTTATTGACCTGAATATCCGGCCGGGCTCGGAACTTTTGAGTATATACGCGCCTGTGCCGTTCTGGCGCTCCTCTATCCGTACTTCATTCCTTGTGTATATTTTACTGTAGCCAAGCCTCTTCCAGAATGCCACATCAATATCGGGCAATGCTGTTATGTCATAATACTTCATGTTTTTCACTACATATTCTCAAGGAAGGTCTAAAACATCTACTTCTCGAATATTAATGTTACTATGTCCTCATCCACTAGCATGTGCTCCTTACCTACAAGCTGGTTCTGGAACTTCACGCTCTTTCCGCTCACATAAGCGTACTTGAGCATTCCGGCTGTTTTTGAATGCAGTTTTTTGGCTACGTCATAAACTCTAGACTCCTTTGCAATCATCAGTGGTTTCTCCATATCCGCGTCTCCACCCCTGGGCTTCAGGTAAATCCGCATCATGCTCAGACTCAAGAATATCGCATCTTCGGCCTTATCAAGATTCTCCTGTTTGGCAGCACTTATAGGCACTACCTGCATCTTTGTGGTCTTCTCGAGTTCCTTAGCCACTGCAACTGCATATTCAGTACTTACCATATCTATCTTATTCAGGAAGGCGATGGCGTTTACATAAGTAAGATTGCTGTCAAGGACATCTGATAAGTCATCGAGTGTGGCATTCTGATGAAATACAACGTAAGCATTGAACATCTTTGCCTCACCAAGCAAGCTGACAATGTCGGGCTTTACTGGCACCTTATGCCCATTTGCCTCTATCTCAATGCCTCCTGCCTTGCGCCTCTCTATCCTTATCTTGGGTCTCTCGGAGTTGACTCTTATATCCAGAGTAAAAAGTTCGTCGAGAAGTTTGTACAACTGCTCCGGGCTATTCACATCTATTATGAATATAAGCAAATCGGCAACGCGTATTACGCTGACAATTTTACGACCTCCGCCCTTTCCTACACTTGCACCTTCAATAAGCCCTGGTACGTCCAGCATCTGTATCTTTGCACCTTTGTATTCCAGCATTCCAGGTACAACAGTAAGTGTTGTAAATGCGTAATTCGCAACCTTAGAATCTGCATTTGTTATGGCACTGAGCAATGAGGACTTGCCGGCATTCGGGAAGCCGACCAGCGCTACAGTCGCATCCCCTGTTTTTTTTACTGCAAATCCGACGCCAGTGCCTCCTTTCTTCTCACTCAGCTCCCGACGTATCTTAGCTATTTTCTTTCTCAGTATGCCGAGATGTTTGTTTGTTGCCTTATTGTATTTTGTCTTTGAATACTCTGTGCGCAGCTCCTCGAGCTTCTCTTCAAGTGTCATGCAAAAATATCTCATATGAAGATTATAAACTGTTGTTTTTCCGCACATAATGCATTGCCTCTGCCAAAAGCACTTGCAGAAAAGTGTATTTTCGTAAATTTTATTTACATGTATACAAGAAATTGCATTTAGATAACCTCCATATATTAAAACACTAAATATGTGTCTATTCTATCTTACAACGTGAAATAAATGGCAAAGAAAGCAAGGAAGTCGGCGAGGTCAACAAAGACGTCGAAAAAGACAAATAAAACCTCGAAGCGACGCAAGACCGGAAGATAAGTTTTTCTTTTTTTAAGCTTTCTTTTCTTTGTTTTATAGCGTATTATTTCTGATTCCCTAAATGGTGAATACGCTTTGTCCGCCAGTTCTTGATGTATGAAATTGTCATAGTCGCGGGAGCAAATGCAACCGTAGGAACTATCGCGTTAACAAATAGTAATGCGATACCCCCCCGACATACATATACGCGGCTATGACTATGTAGGTAAACAGCATAATAAGCGCCTTTCTTGATCTGCTGACTTCCCCGGCCTTATCTGCCTCTACTCTCCTGTTTCACCGCTTCAAAAGTTCTATCTCCTTCTCAAGGCTTCTAAGCGTTGCTGCCCTTAGTTCATCTTCA
>DAHWQN010000091.1 GCA_027340645.1 Microcaldota archaeon | reverse complement strand
CACTGCTGTTGGGGGAATGGACACAAGCATAGAGTTTATAAAGAGTGCGCAGGACAATGCTCAAGCCTATTTCGAGAAGTCAAAGAGGGCAAAGTTAAAGGCGCGCGGAGCCGGAAAATCCATTGAGGAGTTAAGATTAAAATTATCCAAAGTGGAAGCACAGAAACAGGAGCAAAAAGCAATAAAAGTAGTTGAAAAGAGGGAGTGGTTCGAGAAGTTCAATTGGTTCTTTACAAGCGAGGGAGAACTGGTTATAGGCGGCAGAAGCGCAGAACAGAACGAGGAGCTTAACTCAAAACACTTTGAAAAAGATGATCTCTTTTTTCATGCAGACATATTTGGGGCGTCAGTTGTCATACTCAAAGGCGGAGCTTCTGCCGGGTATAGGAGCATACTAGAGGCAGCGCAGTTTGCAGCATCATTTTCCAAAGCATGGGAAAATATGCAGACCACTGTGGATGTCTATTCAATGAAGAGAGAACAGGTGACAAAGTCAACGAACACTGGCTCATTAGGCACTGGAAGCTTTCTTCTGAAAGGCGAACGCCAATGGCACAAGAGCGTGCCGCTTGAACTGTGCGCGTTTGCCGATGAGATAGGTTCTGATGGCAAGAAAAGGCCGGTAGTGTCAATAGCGCCATCGGACGCGTGCCGCAACAGGGATATAAAGGACTTTATCGTAATATCGATAGGCAATGTAAAGAAGTCTGATGCTGCAAAGCTTATAGCAAAAAGGCTGCATGGAGATGTTGATTATATAATGCAACACCTTCCTGCAGGACCATTCCGCATTCATTGATTACTTGACTGATGACTTCTTCACGAGCGCCTGGGCCTTGTCTGCGCCTTCCCATCCCGACACCTCTGCCCATTTTCCTGGCTCAAGGCTCTTATAATATGAGAAGAAGTGCGCTATCATGTTCTTTGTGTGTTCTCCAAGTTCAGATATATCATTTATCTTGCCAAAATCTGGATCCACTTTCTCAGTAGGAACGGCAATGACTTTTGTGTCTACCCCTTCCTCGTCCTTCATTAGAAGATTGCCTATTGGTTTCGCGACTACGAATGTTCCTGTAGAGAAAGACGCAGTACTTATTACCATTATGTCGAGAGGGTCTCCGTCTTCGCCTTTTGTACCGGCTACAAACCCGTAGTTGTATGGATAAACCATGGATGTGTGCAAAATCCTGTCTACCCTTATCAGGCCGCTTTCCTCATCGAGCTCGTACTTGACATTGCTGCCCTTCGGTATCTCGATATATGCATTGACCTTTTTCGGCGCGTCTTTCCCGATGCTGAGTTTCATAATATCATCAACGATGATTCTCACTTGCTTATTTTATTCCTTTGCATGCGCGCATATTTCGCGCATGGAAGCGTTATTCATGCACCTGTACTATATCTAAGATTGCCGTGATACTTTAATCATCTTTCCAGAATTATTCTAACGGTATGTTTTTAAGCATTAAGCCTCATTTTGATACGATTTATGCCGGTAGGCAGATATAATTTGTAGTTTGATTATTTTGAGCAGCAACAAAAGCGTGTGGATGTATACTATTGCCCCGATATCTGCAGTAGGAACCGGACTAAGCATAATAATACCGCTCTATATTCTTGCCCTTCATGGAAATGTGCTTGAAGTGGGATTTGCAGTTACACTTTATAACATAGTGGCCATACCGTCTTCGCTGCTGTGGGGGAAGCTTACAGATAAGTTCGGAGGGAATAATCATCGCCTCTTTATTGTGTCTTCTATAATAGGCGTGTTCCCTATATTATTCATACTTGGGCTTGCTTATGGCCCGCACGTTATTGAAGCCTCTTATGGACTTTACGCGTTGGTGGCAACAGCCGCATCCCCTTCAATAAACATATTAGTAATGGGTACGAAAAGAAATCCGAACTTGCCTAGATTCTTCAGCAGATACAGCGTGTATGGGATAGTGGGGTCTTTGTTTGCTACTATACCTGGACTGCTTGTTGGAAGCCAGATAGTTGTATACTTAGACATCCTCATAGCAATAAATTTCATTGGATTGATGCTTGCATTTTTTACAATAAAAGAAATGAAACCTAATGCTGTGCCTAAAGCCGAAGCCCGCAGGGTGCATGCGCTATTCCCGATATTAAACATGCTAAGCACCCTGCCGAATTTACTCACAGGCCAGAGGCTGATAGAAGATTTGCATAATATATTCAATGTCAAACATAGAAATCTTTACTTGTTGCTTCTCGCCATAGCATTGCTCAATGGAGCAATGAACCTTTTTAATACCTCATACATACCGTATCTTCAGAGTTTTGGGCTGAGCTACAGCTCCATATTCAGCATAAACATAGCCAATAGCGTTGCCCAGCTTTTGGTTTATTTGGCATTGGCGTATCTTGTCTTAAGGAAAATAAATCTGCATAGATATTACAGCATATCCGTCTTAACCCGGGGCGCATCATACATTTTCATGGCATTGCCTCTTATTGCC
>DAHWQN010000090.1 GCA_027340645.1 Microcaldota archaeon | reverse complement strand
TTATATTCTTTTATTACTACAGATATCTAACATCTGGGCTATTGCTGACAATTCATAGTGGGAGGGCTATATGACGGAGAACGCCGAAATAATAAAAAAAATACAAGGACTCATTTCCGAGTATCAGGCACTTAGCGCAGAGTATAAGAAAAAATCCGCAGAGTCGAAGGCAGAACAGTATGTTTTGAGGCTATTTGATATACTTGGATGGAACACGCTCGGCGAAGAGATAGTCCCGCAAAAGAGCATAAAAAACGCTGAATCATCAGACCGTGTTGATTATAGCTTTAAGACTTCCAGCTCGCAGAAGCCGAATTTCTATGTCGAAGTAAAAAGGTTCGCGAGAGAGCTGGACAAGCCCGAATGGGTGAAACAGGCTATTGACTACGGCAAGAATGGCGGAGCAAGATGGGTGGTGCTAACAAATTTCAGCAAAATCCGCATATTTAACTCAGATTTCTATAACGACGTAGACAATGCCGAACTGTTCAGGGAGATAGACCTTGCCACAGACATAAGCAATCCATTAATACTGGACCAGCTTTTGCTGTTGTCCAGAGAAGCCTGCCTCCAAAACGCGCTGGACGAATACGGAAAACAGCATAAGAAATGGAAGGAATCCGCCGACGTTGAGGACCTGCTTACAATTACGCTGATAAACATAAGAAAAAAGCTTTCAACTGTGTTTTATGACCAAAATACCCCCCTTTTCGAGGGCGAAAAGAACAGAGAAGCCGCATTGGACGAAGCAGTACAAACCCTGCTCGACAGGATAATCTTCTGCAGGATACTTGAGGACAACGGCATAGATGAGGACAGGCAACTGCGCCGCGAGCGAGGGAAGTGGGAGAAGGACAAAAGAATCCAATTTTACAGCAAGTACCTATTGCCATTTTTCGTAAGAATGGCTGATGAGTATGACAGCAGCATATTCAACAAATACGCAAAAATTGACAATCTGAAGGTGGAGAATGACGATTTCATACCTTTGTTCGACCTGTTTTACAATTCCATAGACGGGCTTAGATACTATTTCGATGCTATACCATCAGACGTACTGGGCCACGTATATGAAAATTATTTGACGTATAAAACCAGGAGAACGCCTTCAAAGGTTAAGATAGAAGAAGAGATGTACAAGAGAAAACAATCAGGAATATACTACACTCCCGAGTTTCTTGTCGACTATCTGTTGCAGAATACGCTTGGCAAAAAGCTTTCGCAATGCAAAGAACCGAACGAGGCGCTTAAGATAAAAGTTTTAGATCCTGCGTGCGGTTCAGGCACGTTCCTTATCCGCGCGTTTGAAGAGTTCAGAAAGTGGTATATCAAGAAGTTTGACTCTGGGAAGCCAGAGGCGGGAGGTAGTTCCGTTGAGAAACTACAAGAGTTCCTAGATGGCGTTCTAGAAAACTGCATCTATGGCATAGATTTGGATCCGAGAGCAGTGGAGCTCACCAGGCTTAATCTGTTTATACGCGCAGTATATCGCCCACAGACATTGCCAAAGCTGCACATCTTATGCGCCAACAGCCTCATAACAGCAAAGGATGACGATGCACCATTCATATTCAAGAATGACTTCCCAATACCTTATGAAGAAGGCGGTTTTGATGTGATAGTCACAAACCCGCCTTGGGAGAAATGGAAACCAAACTCCCAAGAGTTCTTTGAGCCATATTACCAGGGCTTCAAGTCACTTCCTGCCCAGAAAGCGAAGGCAAAGATAGCCGAACTCCTGAAGAATCCACACATAAAGGGAAAATGGTTGCAGTACAATAACCACTATGAGATACTGAGCGAGATATTCCGCGACGAAAAGAACTTCAAGTTCCAGTCAGCTGATGTGGACGGCAGGAAGGTGTCAGGGGATTTAGATCTCTATAAGCTTTTCACAGAAAAAGTGTACACATTACTAAAAACGGGAGGAGTTTCAGGGGTGGTCATGCCGAGTGGCATATACACAGACCTTGGCGCGAAAGGGCTCAGAACAATGCTCTTTGATAAGTGCAAGATTGAGAGCTTGTACGGATTTGAAAATAGGAGGCCGGTAATATTCCCTGCAGTCCATAAGAGTTACAAACCGATTGTTTTGGTATTTAAGAAAGGCGGGAAAACAACTGACTTCTCGGCAGGATTCTATCTCCATGGAGAGGAAGGCTTGGAGAAAGCGCTCAAATCTCCCACAAATATGGGCGTGGAATTCATTAAAAAGGCAAACCCGCTTTCTTGGAACATAATCGAGATAAAAACGCCGCTAGACTATTCAATCGTCAGCAAGATGCTGAAATACCCACATCTCAAAGATCAGATAGCGGGAACGTGGAACATATCAATAAGCAGAGGTTTCGACATGACAAACGACGCTAACCTATTTGCTAAATATGGTGTCGGGGTGCCTATGCTCGAAGGAAAGAATATGCATCAGTATACCAAAACCTGGCAGGAGGCGCCTAAACCAAGGTATTCCGTCAAGGAATCTGATATTGTTGCAAACAT
>DAHWQN010000008.1 GCA_027340645.1 Microcaldota archaeon | reverse complement strand
GACATCTCCGCCTTCTTTCCGGTGAAGAAAGAAGACGACCAATCCATGTTCTGGTTTTTATCTACAAACCCTTGCTGTTTTATGACATCTTGGTATTTTTCCACTATTATTGGGGCAAGTCTGCCCACTTTTTCTATTGTCCGATACAAGGACCTGTCAGATGTCTTTCCGGCTCCGAGAAGTACACATGCCTCATCCGAGGTGATTGACATTATCTGATTCACGGATGTCGAATATGTCAACCTGTTGTTCAGGAGAAGTTTTAGCCTGCCTGTATCCTTCTGGTTCAGGATGCCTCCAAACACAGAGGAGATCAGACCAAAATCCTTTTCTACTTTGTCTACCACACATATACCGCCCAGAGGCGTAGTAATGTTTTTCATTTTAATCGTATGAAAACATTGCCTCTGCGGTATAAAATTAGTTCAGATTATGGCGAAGTTAGGTGATTTACCTTCCTTAGTTTTTCATCCACCAGCGTTAAATCCAGCTTGCATCCGTGCGCTATGAGGAAGTTCACGTCTATTATGTCCATTGCGACATTCTCTATGTTGCGGCTGGTGTAGGTTGTCAAAGGATAACGTATGTTACTTATTCGTGGTATTTCTGCGCAGTGTAAAGTGCCAGCCAATGTCAATGTTTCCTGCTCTGCGCCGGAGGCATTATGTTATTGTAGAAGGTTTTTAGACCTCTGTTGCGTATTCTATTTATGGCAGTGCTTGGAATAGAGAGCAGTGCGCATACGTTCGGTGTAGGAGTAGTTGAGCGTGGCAGGATACTTGCCAATGAAAAATCAATGTACAGGATAACTAACAAGGGAATGATACCTGCAGAGGTTGCTGAGTTCCATATAGCCAACGCTGCTGGCACAATAGAACGTGCTTTGAGTGTATCTAAACTGCACATTGAAGATATAACTGGTGTCGGCTACACTAGGGGACCGGGTCTTGGTCCGTGCCTTCAGGTAGGTCAGTTGAGCGCAAAAACGATGGCTATGAAGCTAAATGTACCTATAGTACCTGTTAATCACGGGCTCGCGCACGTGGAGATAACAAAGCATGTTGCAGGGCTTAAGGACCCGCTTGGGCTTTATGTGAGCGGAGGAAACTCACAGATATTGAAGTTTGACAGCGCGGCGCACAGATACTCTGTGCTTGGCGAGACGTTCGATATTGGGATAGGGAACATGCTTGATGCGTTCGGCAGGGCATTGGGGCTTGAACATGCTTGGGGCTCTGAGATAGAGAAGCTTGCGATGCGTGGCAGATATATACAGCTGCCGTATACAGTAAAAGGCATGGACTTCGCTTTTACAGGATTGTTGACAAAGGCAAAGGGTCTTGTTAAGAGTGAGAAGCGCGAAGACCTGTGCTTTTCGGTACAGGAAACATCATTTGCAATGCTTTGCGAGGCGACAGAACGGGCATTGCTCCTTAGCAAAAGCAAGGAATTATGCGTGTGCGGAGGAGTTGCGCAGAACAGCAGGCTTGCAGAGATGTTAGGCATTATGGCAGATGAGCACGGTATCAGATTCGCGCGTGCTCCAAATGAGTATAACTCAGACAACGGGGCCATGATAGCACTTGTAGCGGAGAAGATGCTCTCAAAAGGCCTTGAAGTCCCTCTAGATAGATGTGACTTCGAGCAGCGATACCGCATAGATGAGGCTGTTTTTAATGGATAGGATCGATGGGGGGGCAGAAGCAAGCATTTACGAGTGTGATATTTTCGGGGTCAAGGCACTTGCAAAGGTCAGGGAGCCAAAACGATATAGGGTAAAAATACTTGATGATGAGCTAAGAAAGACGCGGACAAGAAGAGAGGCTAAGGTCCTGGCTTTGCTAATGCTGAAAAATGTTCCTGTTCCTGCGGTGCTTGCTGTGGGCGAGTATGTTATCTTCATGGAAAAGCTAGAGGGGGTTCTTTTGAGAGATGCGGATAAGGGTAAGGAATTTTATGAAAAAGTCGGAAACGTTGTGAGAGACATGCATAATGCGGGCGTAGCACATGGGGATATGACCACTGCGAATATAATTGCAGTAGGCAATACACCATATGTAATAGACCTTGGCCTTGCCGAGATTACAGTAAGTGTTGAGGAGAAGGCGCTGGACATACTGCTTATGAAGAGATCCCTAGGCGAAAGCCTATATGCGAAGTTCCTCTCTGGATATTCAGACAGGAACATAAATTACAAGACTGTGATGAACAGGCTATTTGACATTGAAAAAAGGGGAAGATACCAGGTGCGCACATTGCAGTGAACGTGCTGCCGCATACGTCCATCTTATGATACGAAGTCCTCAACGCTGCGCTTTCTGTCAAATGTTCCTGCAAAGACTTCATAAAGCGTTGCGTCAAATCTCCCTATGGCGTCAATCTTATCGATCCGTGGAGCTGTGGGCTTGCCTTGCCATTTGCACTGCACCAAAAGAACATGAGCACGAGACCAGGACATGAACACAGCTAGAGGTCTCCTACTCTTCTCTTCTGAGCGCGCTTGATTCTCTTCCTTCTCTTCTTTACCCACTTCCAGCGCATGCGGCCCTTCTTCTTCCACTTCCTAGGTATGCTTCCCAGATAAACACCATTAACTAAGCTTACGCTGATTATTTATTGCAGAAGATATAATAATACTTATGCTTAATTATCTGCGTGAGGGCATGGATAAACGTGCAGGAGTTCTTGCGGCTGTTATTGTAGTAGTCGCTGTTGTTCTTATAGTGGCATTCATAGGACCGAACATTTCAAAGCAGAGTTCTCAGTCTAATACTACAATAGTACTGAACTCCACTACCATTACAACTACGACAAATGCAGTTACGACAATAAGGCAGGGGCCTAGCACTACAACAATAAGGAGCTATCAGGGCTGCCTTTCTTCTACTCCAACCGTTCCAATAAACAATGGGGGCTTTAGCACGGGCAACTTCATTGGCTGGAATGTAAGTGGAGACGGCTTTGGCAGCGCACCACTGAACATCACATTTGAAAACAGCAATGCTGTAATAGGAACGCAGAGCAATAACAATTATACTAAAACGAACTTATGGACAGGCTACAACGGCAACTTCTTCGCGTCTACATACCAAGGCGGGCTGACTCTGACCCCAGGCAACCTTACATCAGACACATTTGAAGTGACAGAGCCGTACCTTAACTTCCAAATAGCATCACCGCAGGACAACAACATTTACGTAGAGATTCTAAAGAATGGAGTTCCGCAGACTAAGTCTTACTATAACACATTTTCAGCAAACAACAATAACTACCATGCATTCATGAATGCAAGCATACCGATTGCAACGCTGATGTGCAGCAATGTCAGCATACGGGTAGTTGCTGATGTTGTATCAACTCCGGCAACACATTATGACTTTGTGGCGATTGGAGACTTTTATCTAAGCAGGAATCCTCCGTCAATACGCACAAACCCAGTCAACCAGACCATATTGGGCTCAGGCTAATTATGGTGTATGCGTATGCGCGTGTACAACACTTTGAACAGGAAAGTGGAGCTTATCAGATCTATTCATGAGAAGAAAATAGGGTTTTATGCCTGCGGGCCGACGGTGTATTTTTATGCGCATATAGGCAACATGCGGACTTATATTACGCAAGACATACTGCGCCGTGCACTCATACACGAGGGCTATTCCGTAAGGCATGTAATGAATATAACTGATGTTGGACACAATGTCGGGGATGGAGATGTCGGAGAAGATAAGGTGCGCATGGAAGCAAAGGCCGAGCATAAGGGCATGGATGACATAATAAATTTTTATACGGACAAGTTCTTCAAAGAAGAGAGTATCCTGAATATACAGAGGCCTGAGGTTGTGTGCAAGGCTTCGGAACACATAAACGACATGCTTGAGCTTATAGAGCGTCTTGACGCAGGCAGTTATCTGTATAAGGCATCTAATGGCGTTTATTTTGATACGTCTCTGTCCAAAAAATACGGGGAGCTTGCCGGCACTACATTTGAAAGGATGAACAAGGAGCTTAAGGCCGGAGCGAGAGTTGAGCGGCCGCAGGGAATCCGCAATATAACCGATTTTGCTGTATGGAGATTCGCAGAACACAATGAAAAGGATATGGTGTGGGACACTAGATTCGGAAGGGGATTTCCAGGGTGGCACATTGAATGCAGTGCGATGAGCATGAAGTACCTTGGCGAACAGATAGACATACATGCGGGCGGTGTAGATCACATACCAATACACCACACAAATGAGCTAGCGCAGTCTGAGGCTGCAACTGGAAAACGCTTCGTTAGATACTGGGTGCATGGAGAATTCATGACAGTAGATGGACACAAAATGAGTAAATCGCTGCGGAACATATACACTGTGGATGATATTATCAAAAGGGGTTACTTGCCGATGGCATATAGGTATCTGTGCCTTACAGTTCATTACAGAAACATGCTTAACTTTACGTTTGAGGCGCTTGAGCATTCACAGAAATCACTGAAGTCCATATATGCAATAATAAGCAGGATAAGCGCTTTGAACGATACAGGCACTGTTGACAAGAATCTTGCGGAGGAGATTAAAACGGTACGGGACAGCTTCTTTTCATGCATTGAAGACGATATTGACACACCAAGTGCCCTGTCTAAGCTTCATGCATTAGCCAGCCTTGCCGGAAGGAAAAACCTCAGCGGAGCAGAGTGTAGTAGGATTCTTGATGTCTTTTTGGAATTTGACGAGGTACTTGGATTGAGGTTTAATATGCATCTTAGCAGTGCACTGCCTAAGGAGGCCAAGGAGCTCATAGAAAAAAGGGAAGACGCACGGAGAAATAAGGATTTCAATACCTCTGATGAAATACGGACGCGGCTCAGAAAGGAATTCAAGATTAGCGTAGAGGATACAGATCAAGGAACAATCTGGTTCTCGTCTATTGATTAGGAGACTCACCAGGTATTGGATTTTCCACGGTATTGGTTCCGCGCCTCTGCTGTTGCCTTCCAGTCTTAGCTGTTGCAAATAAAACAGAGAGATCTTCGGATTTGCCATCATCTATCCATGATTTTATATAGATGGAGATGTTGCGGAATGGCTTGGAGTACCTATCTGTGAAACTGTAAACATTAGCTTCGTGCTTGAGAAGTCCTACCGCCACTCCGAAATCAAGATACCTTTTCCAAGTTGCGAGAGGCATATCATTCCCGCACTCCTTAAGGCGGAGTGATCCCTTCTTCTTTACTGTTGTTAATGCCAGTGAAAACCTGTAGGCGCGTGTTTCATTGTTGAAGTATATTTTTGCGACCTCTTTAACAGTTGGATCTTTAAGCTTCTCCCTTAATGGTGCATCCTCAAATTCCCAGTACTTTATCACTCAATCGCCGAATAGTATATAGAAGTGAATATTTTAGACTTTTCCATCGACGGAACGGTAATACATTCAATGCACCGCAGTTTTCCTCCGCGCGGGCCCATAGAAAAAGATGAGTGGGGTTTATAAATGGGTATTGAGCAGTATTAGAGCGATGTGCATGAAGACCGCCGTAGTTGCAGGAATAATAATAATTATTTTGGTTGTAGTGGCAGCATTGTATATTATTATGCCGCATAACGCTGCGACGATTTCAAATGCAACCAGCACTATTAATCAGACAACAACAGCTGTGTCTACTACTATACAGATACAGAAGGTCAACAACACTAAGCTTAACGAAAGTTCGTTCCTTACTCCGCAGCAGGTTAGCGGAGTTCTTGGCGGTTCGTGGAACTACTCTACACTTAACATAGGTAGCCCTAACGGCAGCGTAGAGACTTTTGCACTGGACAACAAAAACTTCAGCGTAATGACATACCAGAGTATTGCAAAACAGAATATGACAAATACACTTGAAATTTTGGCGAGCACTTTTGCCAATTCGACAGCAGCACAAAGCGTCGTAAGCAATGCTATGGCGCTATTTTCATCTGCAGCTTCAAATGAGATACTGTTAAATGGAACTGTTGACAATATAAGCTACTTCTTCCTGTCAAACAATGCATTGGGATATGTTGATCTCTACACTCATACAAACACTACATCGATAGTGGAGTTTTATTCAAGAAGCAACGCCACCCTTGGGATTATGAACCTATCAGATGGAATCCGCATAGCTGTATCAGAGTATAACATACTGCATACTAGAGTCTAGCATTTGAAAAAGGGGAAAAACCCAATTTAGATGCTCTGGATGCCGGATGCAAAGCGCTTGGAGTTCTAAGCCATCTTCAAGAAAGATTTATATAGGTTAATGACATAATTATTGCGTCTGAAAGTGAAGGATTATAAGATTCCGAAACATACTTTGTTTTCAGCACTGTAAAGAATCTTAGATTTTCATATTGAAGTGATAGAATGGCAGAAAAACCACACATAAATGTAATTTTCATAGGGCACGTAGACCATGGAAAGTCTACGACTGTAGGAAGGCTCCTTTACGATACAAAGGCGGTCACCGAGCAGGACATGAAGAAGATAAAGGAAGAGGTTACCAAGTACAACAGGGCTACCTTTGAGTTTGCATTCGTTATGGACCAGCTAAAGGAGGAGAGAGAGCGCGGAATAACAATAGACATTATGCACCGTGATTTCCAGACGCAGAAGTACTATTTCACAATAATAGACGCACCTGGCCACAGGGACTTCGTAAAGAATATGATTACAGGAGCGAGCCAGGCAGATGCAGCTGTTCTTGTCGTATCTGCAATTGATGGAATACAGGCGCAGACAAGGGAGCATGCATATCTGGCAAGGGTGCTTGGCATTCAGCAGGTAATAGTAGGCATAAACAAGATAGACGCCGCCAACTACGACAAGGCTAAGTTCGAAGATGTCAAGGCTAAGGTCACAGAACTGCTCAAGACAGTAGGATATGACGTTAGCAAGATACCATTCGTTCCTTACTCGGCTCTTCAGGGAGACAATATAGCATCTAAGTCAGAGAAGATGTCATGGTATAACGGCAATACATTACTTCAGCAGCTCGATGAGTTCGTAGTGCCTAAGAAGCCAACAGACAAGCCACTCAGGCTTCCGATACAGGACGTATATAGCATCAAGGGCTTTGGAACTGTTCCTGTAGGAAAGGTCGAAACAGGGATAATGAAGCCTGGAGACAAGATAGTAATAATGCCTGCAGGAGTGCAGACAGAGGTAAAGAGTGTTGAGATGCACCACCAGCAGCTGCAACAGGCAATTCCTGGAGACAATGTTGGTTTCAACCTGAAAGATATCGATAAGAAGGACATAAAGAGGGGCGATGTCGTAGGCCCTACAAACAATCCACCTTCAGTTGTGCAGGAGTTCACTGCTCAGATAGTAGTGATAAACCACAAGACAGCAATAGCAAAGGGTTACACTCCTGTGTTCCACATACACACTGCGCAGATCGCTTGTACAATAACAGAGATCTCTGAGAAGAAGGATCCAAAGACGGGCCAGACGCTTGAAAAGAACCCTGAGTTCATAAAGAATGGCGACATAGCTTTGGTGAAGGTGCGCCCTACGAAGCCAATATGTGCTGAAAAGTACAGCGACTTCCCTCAGCTTGGAAGATTCGCCATACGTGACATGGGCTCGACTGTTGCAGCAGGAGTAATCCTAGACATAGTCAAGAAGCAGTGAATCCATGCCTACAGCTAGAATAAAACTTATAAGCAGGAGCAAGGATGCTTCTAGGGATATAGCAAAGCAGATAGTTGATATCGCTAAGTCTTTGAACATTAAGTTCTCAGGCCCGATACCTCTGCCTACGCGCACCCTTAAAATATCTACACGGAAGTCGCCTTGCGGCGACGGCTCCCACAGTTATGAGCACTGGCAGATGCGCATCCACAAATGGCTTGTCCAGATAGACGGAAGCGAGACAGCATTGCGCCAGATAATGCGAATTCCTGTGCCTGACACCGTGCATATCGAGATAATGCTTGGCAGCTGATCTCTGACTTGGCATTTTTGTTGTATAGTTTAGCTTTAGCTGCGGCATTGCAACTGCATGTTTTTTAAGCCGTTCCGGTTTGCTTTTTATAGAGGCTCGAACATATTAGTTTGAGAGGATATGATGGAGGTCACGGCAAAGCTGAGCCTGAGTGGCTTGATGGGATCAAATTTATACAAGAAGGAGAAGGTTGCAGTAGTAGATGGCGGAGGGAGGGGATCCGTTCTTGTAAGGGCTTATGCTAAAAGTCCGCATGTAGGGGAGGTGCTCGCCTTTCCCGGAAATGACATGATGGGCTTTGGTACCGGGAAACCGGTTCGCACATTTCCTGGGATTAAAACAACTGATGTTGAGAAGATAGTTCGCATATGCATGGATGAAAATGTTGCTTTGGTAGACGTTGCGCAGGACAATGCGATAGAGGTGGGTTTAGTGAATTCGCTGCGCCATGCTGGAATCAAGGCGCTTGGGCCTACAAAAGGTGCAGGTCAGATTGAGTGGGATAAGGAATTCGCACGTGAATTCGGAACAGTGCACGGCTCACCGCAGCCGTGGTATAGGGTATTCAAGTCGGAACAGGAGGGTATTGATTTTGTAAAACGGCATTTTGCAAAAGATGGCGCCCCGGTATTTGTCAAAGCGGCAGGCCTCGCCGAGGGCAAAGGTGCCATACCGGCGAAGAACGTAGAGGACGCGATAAATGCCATAAAAGAGATGAGAGAATTTGGCAATGCTGGGGATACCTTCCTTGTAGAGGACTGGTTACGCAATGAGGATGGCAGCAATGCGGAGGAATTTTCCGCTTTTGCGATAAGCGATGGCATCGGTGTGAAGATACTCGGGTATGCACAGGACCACAAACGCCTGTATAATTTTGATGAAGGGCCGAACACAGGAGGCATGGGTTGTAGCTCCCCACCGCTTGTTCTGGATGCCGTGCTCCAGGGAAGAATTGTTAACATAATAAGCAGCGCGGTGGATGGCTTGGCCTCTAAGAACAGGCCGTATACAGGGATTATTTACCTTGGTGGCATACTGCAGTACAAGAACAATGAGCTTAATCCCAGCATAATAGAGTGGAACGCGCGATGGGGTGATCCTGAAGCGCAGGTAATAGTACCAGGCTTTAAGACGGATATGCTTGAAGTTGGTATGTCTGCCATCAATAATAGAGGTGTATTGCCAGTAAGGACAGACGGCCTTTCCAGGATTGTCGTTGCTGGTGTTTCACGGGGCTATCCAGATAAGGAGAAGTACAAAGCTGTCAAAGGCAAGCAGATTTTCGGGCTCGATGAAGCCATGCGCACGGATGGGGTCGAGGTTTATGGCGCAGGTGTAAGCGTGCAGGACGGCAGGTATTACGCCAATGGCGGCAGGCTGTTTTACATAGTAGGAAGCGGGAATGATGCTGTACAGGCGCGTGCCAGGGCGTATGAGGCAATAGCACGTGTTTCCATAGAGGGCAATAACCTGCATTTCAGAAATGATATAGGATGGAGAGACGTTGCACGCCTGCGGCGTGAGGAGTTATAATAAGCGCGTTATGCGAAACCGTTACTATACGCAAAGTTCTTAAGCCGTGATGCCTTATATATAGGCATAAGATTAGGTGTTGATATGGCAGCAAAAACAAACACGCATGAATCACATGCGGTTACGAAATCAGAAGACAAGATAATGTACATTATAGCTTATCTAATACCAATACTTACCGGATTAATAGTCTACTTCCTTTATGCTGAAACCGACAAGGGGCTGAGGTTCCAGGCCGTTCAGTCCATTCTGTATAGCATAGCTTTCATCGTCGTTTACGTTGTTCTTGCAGCATTATTCTTTGTTATTTTCTTCTTCGCACCATTCATCGGAGGAGTAATACTCGGCCTGTTCTCATTGCTGGCATGGCTGTACGGCTTGTACACAGGGTATAAAGCTTACATGGGAATGCACGCGATTATCCCTGTTGTTGGGGATTTCGCTAAAAGGGCCTGAAGCTTCGTACGTGGTGTCATGAACGATACCTTGCCCAAAGGCAGATTTACGCGTAAAAAGGAGGACTTTACGTGCGAGAGGTGTGGTGCACAGGTAACTGGTACAGGATATACTGATCACTGTCCGAGCTGCCTTGTAAGCAAACATGTTGACAAGATGCCCGGAGACCGAGAAAACAAATGCAAAGGAGTGATGAAGCCGATATCTGCAGAGTACAGAAATGGCTCTTATATTATTTACTACAAGTGCGAAAAGTGCGGGTTAAACACCCACGTAACTGCGAATGAAGCAGATAATAAAGCAGTACTCGAGTCACTTATAAGCAGGCGTTAGGCATCAAATCTCCAATTGGCCTTCACATTACGCAATAAGCTAATTGAAGCCTCATCTGAATCTCTTGCCGCAGCCTTAAACACCCCGACCAGCGGGGCGTTAGCGCAACAGCGTGTGTCAGTTGAAGTAGGCTCCCTTCTCGGGAAATGTGGACCTTGTCCAACAATGGATTTTTGCCCTGCCAGTTGCGGGGCTGTTTTAGGGATGGAGTTCGCTCTTATAATATCACATATATTAGTAATTTGGACACATTATTAAGCCTTTTGTGCAGGTCTTTCTGACATGCAAGTCGAGAACGGCTTCAGAAAGGTTTATAATTAATCTTCGCCTAAGAGTAGTGGTTTTGTGGAGCTTAACGAGTCTGAACTTATAGAAAGGGAGCTTACCATACGCGACCTCAGAGTTAGCAGGGAAGTCCTAGATACAAGAAGGTCGGCTATGCGTTGGCTTGCGCTGTCACTTGGAATAGTGAATCCTGGAGAGTCACGGCTTAGCGCAGTTGCAGTGCTAGATGCGCTTGTCAACTTCCAGTTCATTAAAAAACGGGATCCATCTGTAAAGGATCTTCTGGATTACATAAACACGAATTGGGAGCACATAAACGAAAAGACGCTGCGTTATCATCTTCTGCGAATGAAGAGGATGGGATTCGTAGAGAACAGCAAGGGTCACTTTAGCTTCAAGCCTCCAAGCTTTGGAGACAGATTCGATGCGCAGGCATGGTCGCGGAGTGCTTTTGAATCATTTTACAGCGGAGTTGCCGCAAAAGTAGGAGAGGTAGTGAACGGGTTGAAGAGTAAGGAACAAGTGGTGTAACAATGAATGGAAAGAACGCAATTGCATGGATAATTATAATTGTAGTGGCAGCTGTAGCTGTATCGGTGATTTATCTTAATACGCTCAAGGGCAACAGCGCAATAGATGTGTCATTAAACGTTGGGGTGAATAACTCATTGAGTGTGTACCCGTATCAGAGCATAACGTTCCCGCTTAACATTTCAAACTACGGTAGTACAGCGTTTGAAGACCTAGGGTTAGGTATATTCATCAATGGCAACCTAACTGAAGCGTACAATGTTACGCTGCCGGAGCACAACAGCACTATCATAAATTTCACAGAGGAGTTCAAAAGCAGTGGAGAATTCAATGTTACTTTCGTGACGGATCCGGGCAAATTGCTTAACATACAGAATAGAAGCCGCACTTTAACAAGCAGAACTGTAACTGTTTTGGCTGCAGGAAAGCCAGATCCTGCGGAGAACCTTCCAGCAAACCAGCTGAGCGAGAAGGACTTTTACATGAGTGGAATCGGTTACCTATCAGTATCTTATTTCAAGAATACATATGGGATAAACTCTCTTGAATTGTCAGCATTACCTTCAATAGATGCGTTCTACGAGGCAATGTTCAACTTAACTTATAATTACACGCACAGCATATACTCCGCAGAGGCAACATACAAGAATGCGACAGCATACTCAATATGGATGCAGGGATCACTTGTTGGAAACTTTACTGCCATATGGGCAAAGGGGCTTGAATCTGCCAACAAAAATATATCAGTAACATCCGGAAGCATAAATGGAGAAAAGGCCAGTATAATATCCCTCGGGGCAAACACTACAATATGCAGCTGGTATTCTGATGGCTGGATAAAGAACTTTGCCTACTATGGCGCGAAAAACTGCATCAACGTATTGGATATGAATGGGAGCAGCATCACGCAGGGTAATTCAATACCTAACATGGCCAACAGCTCTGCATTTGCTAATTATAGCAGCTACTCGTATCTAGGCACAGGTTCGGGAAGGATTGCATATTACAGCAACTCCATAATATACGAGGCTATAAATCCAAATA
>DAHWQN010000089.1 GCA_027340645.1 Microcaldota archaeon | reverse complement strand
GCAGGGCAAGCGCGGGCAGGTGCTTGAGATACAACAGGAAAATGAGCAGGCAACTATAATAGCCAAGATGCCTGTAGCTGAGGTAATAAAGGGATTCAGCAATGAGATAAGAGGTCTTACTGCAGGAAGAGCAATATGGTATCCTGAATATGCAGGATATGAAAAGCTGCCAAAGGATCTTCAGAATAAAGTAGTTCGCGAGATAAGAAAGCGAAAAGGACAGCCTCCTGAGCCACCAACTGCGCAGCAATTTATGGATTGATTAATTTATATTGAACCAATGAGATGAGGTAATAAAATGGCAAAATCTTACGTGAAGTTTGAAGTGAGCAAGGAAGTAGCAGATAAGGCGCTTGAGGCCGTAAGGCTTGCAAAGCAGACAGGGACTGTGCGAAAAGGAGTCAATGAAGTTACAAAGAGCATAGAGCGCGGCCTTTCATCCCTTGTAGTCATAGCTGGAGATGTTGAGCCTGAGGAAGTAGTAATGCACATACCAGGACTATGCGAGCAGAAGAAGATAAATTATGTATACGTGCCTGCAAAGCTGGATCTGGGCAAAGCAATCGGAATGAGCGTTCCATGCTCATCAGTAGCCATAGAGAAGCAGGGCGAGGCTCAGGGCAACATAGCCGAGGTCATAGCAAAGATTACAGGGAAGTCTTCAGGAGAGAAGGCAGAAGCCAAGCCTGAAAAGAAAACAGAGAAGAAGGAGCATAAGGCCGAGGCGAAGAAGGAGGATGCAAAAGCAGTTGCAGCTACAAACTGATGACAAGGTAGATTTATGGTAGCGAATGATAAAGACATAAAGCAGGAATCCGCTGCGGATGATGGCATACCTCATGTTTCTACAGCACAACCTCGCAGCCAGCAGGGACCCCAAGGAAACAATGCATCAGCACCTGCACCTGAAAAAACATTTGATGGCTATCTTGCCGAAGTTGTTGATGTAGTTCATGGGAGAACAGGAATATACGGCGAGATTAAACAGGCGATGTGCAAGATAATGGAGGGCAAAGACAAAGGTCGTGTAATAAGGCGCAACGTTGCAGGAAAGATACGCAAAGGAGACATGATACGCCTTCCTGACACAAGCAGGGAAGACAAAAAGATAATGGCGAGATAATGAAGTGCTCATATTGCAACAAGGAAATAGAACGCGGGACTGGATTTGTCTTTGTTAGAAAAACCGGTGCAGCAAAATACTACTGCAGCAAGCGCTGCTACAGATTCAACACCGTTCACGACAGAAAGCGCCGGGAAAGAGATTAAACTGGTACAGCCGCGGCACACACGCTAATGCCTTGCCTATTTCTCAAGTTATTTGCGGCTCCCGTATGGTGTGTATATGCCTCTCGATGATAAAACAGTAATATCAGTGCGCTTCGGGGAGCTGTGGCTCAGGGGCAGAAACAGAAACCACTACATAAAAATGCTCCTGGACAACATGAATGAAAGGCTCAGTGGAGAGGATGTATCGATAGCGAGAGAGTATGACCGTGTACTTATAAAGGCGGGGAGTCCTTCAGATACAGACATGGAGCGGATAAAATCCAAACTCTCGACAGTGTTTGGCATAAGCAGGTTTGAGACAGCACGCATGACCAAGCCGGATCTTCCGTCAATAAAAAAACTTGCCGGCAGTATTATCTCCAATTTCGACAATGGCTCAATCATACGAATACAATCGCATAGATCTTACAAGCAGCACGAGTTTAACTCAATAGATATAGTCAGGGAGCTTGATGGAATAGTCAGGAAGAAAGGCATCATCAGGTCGAATAAAGGATTTACGCATGAATTGAATGTGAATGTCACGAAAGACAGCGCATTTATAAGCATGGAAAGCCTGAAGGGCGCGGGCGGGCTCCCATCCGGCAGCAGCGGCCGGGCAGTGATATTGCTATCAGGCGGTATAGACTCGCCTGTTGCAGCGTGGTACGCCATTAAGCGCGGCATGTACCCGATTTATGTGCACATGCACGGCTATAGGAACAATGATGAGAAGGCTCTTGATAAAATAAATTGCATAGCAGAAAAACTGAAGGAATACTCGCTCCACTACCGAATCTATTTCATGCCCTCGCACCTGTTCCAAATCGCAGCGCTAAAGTCCGGCAGGAACGAGACAGTACTTATGAAACACTTCATGCTTCTCCTCGCGCAGAAGATTGCAGAAAAGGAGCGTGCGGAACTCATCTACACCGGAGACTGCCTCGGACAGGTGGCATCGCAAACATCGGCGAACCTTCTTGCCGAAAGCCAGGGCATAAAGTATCCGATAATAAGGCCTTTGGCAGGATTCGACAAGGAAGAGATAATAAGCATTGCAAAGCGAATAGGCACATATGATCTATCGCTGCAGCCATACCTTGACGTTTGCAGCATAAATGCGAAAAATCCTACAACTTCGGCGTCGCAGAAGAAGATAAAGCAGCTCGCAAAAGAATCAGGAATGGGAAGGATAGCCGCAAAAACCGTAAAGATATCTAAAGCACTTGATGCGTAGATTACTTTAGTGATATAATAAACAGGATGAGCCACGGCGATGCTAGGAAAATGTATGGGCAGCTTTTGAACAGGTCTGCAAAGCTGGAGAACTATTTGATGGGATCTCAAGAAATAAGGATGCGCAGTAGTGTACATTAATACAGGCAGGGGTGCGCAGATCGCTTACACATATTTTTACCTTGCCA
>DAHWQN010000088.1 GCA_027340645.1 Microcaldota archaeon | reverse complement strand
CTTCCCTAGCTTGAATACTATAAATACAATCAACACTATTGCAGCAACTATAAGAATCTCGGATACCAATGGCCCTGAAAACAGGGACAGCAATAACGGGAAGAGAATCTGCAACACTCAATCATCCAACAAGACATTATGGCACGCTACATTTTTAGCCTTTTTGTCTTATAACCGAAGTTGCACATAAAGCTTAAATGCCTTCAAGACAAAATCGCCATTAATGGTGGTGGAGTATGAAAACAAGAAAGAGGATACGGCGTCTTTTGAAGGAATTGAGGGAATTGCAGCATTCTGGCAGTGCTGGGAATTCAGGTGGAATAAGTGTTATATGGCCACAGGAAACAATGCAGCGCATGAACAGCATGCGCTGGAACAATTACAAGGGCATAGGATCATGAGGTACTTTATCGCATGGGCGGCCTCGCCTGTGCAATAATCTTTGTATCTTCACGGCCATTTTCCTTTGCAGCAACAACCGGCTTAAAGTGCCTTTTGTTCACGAACTGTATGAGGCTGAGCGCATCGCTGTAGCGCAATCCAGAAATCCACTTCATGTCCTCTGCGCTTTCAACCTGTTCTCCGATAAGGCTAAAATGCAGTCTGCAATAACCCATTCCCCGCTCCATCTTTATTTCAGTTATGTGTTCATAGCGAATTATCTTCACGCTATTCTTAAATCCGAGGAAATCATTTCTTACTATTATAATCCGTTGCTCTGTCGCAAATGCATGTGCCGGAGCAAAAATACGGCCTCCGCCTAATCTGCTCTCAGATATTTCTATACCTACTGATTCGCCTTCCGCCAGTAATTCCTTTATGATAATGTACTCCCCACTTGATACTCCCATCCGCATCCCCAAGTAGGTTTTCCCGGCAAAACCTATATGCATTCGCATGTAACTGCATATACTGCATGGAAAGACTAGGATACGCGCGGCTCTTACTTTCTTACCGTTTTTAGTGCACAGCTGGGCTTTGATAGCTTGTTAAGATAATAAACTACAAAAACGAGGTTGAAAAGTATTAATACATAAAATATCTGTATAGAGTAAACAGTCATGATCGCATTCACTGAAAATAACGAGCCTGAGCTTATCCCAAAGGCAGCAAGACCCATTATCAACGGCTCTGCACATCCACAGCCTCCAAACATACTGCCCAAGAACAGTGCGACCGCACTAACTGAGCTGGCAGTAAATTTAGCCTGATTCCTTCTGGTGTTGTTTATTGAATATACCGATATTGTAAGCAGCACAGATGCGCTCGCTATCATCGCGTATATAAGGTACGTCGGAACATTTACCAAAAATATGCCGTAATCCTGATATCTTATTAAAAAGTTGAACACGAAGTAATAAACTGCCAGTGCGGCTATGTTGGCCAACATGTATTTCGGTTGGTATATGGCCCTAATAGATCTCCCCATTCGCGAAAGAAACTGCATCATTTATTACTACCCTTAGATATCTTCTGAACGAAATCCCCACTTTCTATCTCTTCCGGTTTTTCATCGTTGTTTTCTGGTTGGTTGTGTTTTACACTACTTTTGTCATTGTGGCCTTCAGTGCCTTTATGTTCGTTGCCACCATCATTCCAGCCATGTTCCTCACGTATCTTCCGCATCTCACTCCTTGTCATAAACATGGACCTCAAGTACATTACAATTATTATTATGACAACTGCGATTATTATATACTCTGCTGTGGGTCCTATGTTAAAATTTAAACCTGAAAGGCTTAAGCTAAATCCTGTAGATGTGCTGAATGTGCCGCTTTTTTTGCAACTGTTCACAACTGAACTGACATTGCTTGACAATCCCTGTGCAAACTGAGAATAAGTCTGCGCTCCGGATGTGGTTATGGGCTGTAGCATGCTTTTCGCAGTATCTAATTTTCCGGATAAATACTCCACGGCATTGGTTTTGTTTGATGATGTGCAGTTCTCCAGTACTACAGTATTATTTAGAAATGTATCAATGGCATTGCTTATATCCGCCTTGCTCGAAACCACATCCTTTACAACTACTTCTGCATAGCTGGAAAATGAGGTGAATGTTGCATTGCTGTTGTCAAGCTCTGTACTCGCAAAGCTTATATTAAGCTCAGAGTTGTTGAAGTTGCCTGAGTCTATGCTTTGCCTTGCTCCGGACAATGTCCTATTTACAAATACAAGGTCGTTGTTTATACTTGAATTGCATATAAAGAAGTCGGTGCATGCATATCCATACGCATTGTTCTTGACGGTATACTCGGAGTACGCAGATTGATATGCTGCAATAACTGCAGCGTCAGGCCCCTTCAAGTAATGATTTATCGTCATGCTTATATTCTCCGTATAAGAATCCTGTGGATATCCTGATGGTATTATTTTCAATTCAATGCTATAGTTGCCAGTGCCATTTCCTGAAAACGCAAGGAATGCTGGCATTCTAATAAAGCATGTAGCTGTTTGCCCGTAGCCAACCATACACTCATTGCCGAACGAATTCAACGCAGCCTGAAGGTTTTCATTGCCTATCTGCCATACTGTATAATTACCAAGGATTGGATTGTCCGGTGCAGATACAGTTATGCCTATTGTAATGTTGGTCCCATCAGGGCAACTTATGTAAGTTGAGTTAGGTTGCGTACAACCTTGGTTTATCGTACCGGTATATATCGGCGCAACATAGACTTGGGCGTACGCTAAGCCGATTAGCCCTAAAAACACAATCACAAGTATAGCCTTCATGCCCTTCCCTGTACACAAGTAGCACTGATATTTG
>DAHWQN010000087.1:2540-2829 GCA_027340645.1 Microcaldota archaeon | reverse complement strand
AGATGTAAGACAGCTCGCAGCTGTAGCAGCAATGTTCCTTATAGCTCAGTTCGCAGGCCTTCTTCTTGTATATACGTCACTGCCTCCACAGTCTCTGTCGGGGTTTGCGAGCCAGACTGCTCAGCAAGGGCAGGCGAGCGTCGGAACATTAACATACGTAATAATATTGGCAATTGAAATAGTGGTGATAGCTGCTATTCTATTTCTGGTCGTCAGATCATACAAGGGCAGGAACTTTTTCTCCATAATGGAGGCATACATAATCCTTCTAGGCGGCTTCTTTTTTTTC
>DAHWQN010000087.1:0-2530 GCA_027340645.1 Microcaldota archaeon | reverse complement strand
TTATATTGATAGGAGACCTATTCCCATATATCAACAATACGCTTCTTCTTGTTGTTTCAGTCGTATTTGCGCTGTCTCTATATCTCTCTAAGAGATTGAAACGCCTTAACTTCCAGGGCTTCAGGAACATAATCACATTAATAAGCAGCATAGGCTTGGGCACATTTATAGGGATAAATTTAGGGGTCCAGTTTGGAGTCATTGCATTGTATGCTGTACTCGGCCTGTTCGCAGTATATGATTATCTTGCCGTTTTCGTTGTAAAATTCATGATACCAATGGCCAAGCAGGCTGCTAATATGAATCTTGCGTTCATGATAGGGTCTTCAGAGATGGAGCTCCATCCAGCCAAAAGGCTTTCGGAAAAAGCATATGCCGAGAAGGAGCTTAAATCAATAAAAGATCCAAAGCTGCGCGGCATGGTAAAGGGTGGAAGCATACCAATGGTATCAAACATAATGCTTGGCAATGGAGACCTAATGCTTCCGCTGCTAGTTGCAACAGGTGCATATTCATACACCGCAAACATGTCATTAGCCATAACAATAATTATTGGAGCTACCGCAGGTCTTATCCTAACCTTCTCTATAATACGTAAGTACAAGATAGGCCTTCCTGCGATACCGCCGATATTTGCAATGATCAGCGTTGCAATGGCGTTGTTCTACATATCCATTGGCATGTATGCTCCGGTTCTTATATTCGCTCTTGCTGCAGCACTATCTCTTCTGGCCATGTACATCGGCGTCAAGAAAGCTGCATCAGAAGTAAGTACGAGTGCAGCTGGTAGCAGTTCAAAAAGAGTTGTATCCAGTAAACTAAAACACAACGCATAAATGTTGACAGCATAAGATAAATGTGGTGGAATGGAAAACGATAAGAGTAACATACAGGACACAGACCCTGAATTATATGGCTACATGCAGGAGGAACTTTTAAGGCAGCAGACCTCGCTCGAGATGATACCATCAGAGAACTTCACAAGCCACGAAGTAATGCAAGCGCTCGGTAGTGTGCTGACAAACAAGTATTCGGAAGGATATCCAGGCAAGCGGTATTATGGGGGCAATCAGTTTATAGACAAGATAGAGTCACTGGCGATAAACAGAGCCAAGTCACTGTTCAATGTGGAGTATGCAAATGTACAACCTTACTCTGGTTCGCCAGCCAATATGGAGGTCTATCTTGCATTATGCAACTCTGGAGATACTATAATGGGCCAAAGCCTTACTTCCGGGGGGCATCTGACGCATGGCTCGCAGGCCAGTGCTACGGGAAAGATATTCAAGAGCGTACAGTATGGCGTCAGTGCAGACGGCTACATAGACATAGAAGAAGCCAGACGCCTAGCTAAGGAGAACAAGCCCAAATTAATATGGATAGGATCTACGGCATACCCGCGCAAACTACCATTCAAGGAGTTTGCTGAGATAGCAAATGAAGTAGATGCATATCTTGCGGCAGACATATCACATATATCCGGACTTGTCCTAGGCGGAGTGCATGAAAGCCCAGTGCCCTATGTGCACATCGTAACCACAACAACACACAAGACACTGCGAGGCCCTCGAGGGGCAATGATAATGGTGACAAAGAAAGGGATTGAGAAAGATCAGGAGCTGCCTTCAAAAATAGACAAATCAGTATTTCCAGGCATGCAGGGCGGCCCCCATGACCATGTCACCGCAGCGATTGCTACGGCATTGCTTCAGGCATCTACACCTCAGTTTAAGGAGTATGCGTCTCAAGTGGTTAAAAATGCGCGTGCCCTTGCAGAAAAGTTAATGAGTAACGGAATAAAACTCGCCACAAATGGAACTGATAATCATCTTGTGCTTGCAGATCTTACTCCCATAGCTCCAGGAATGGGTATTTTTGCGCAGGATGCGCTTGATATTGCCGGCATAACAATGAACAAGAATACAGTGCCTGGCGAGAGATCATCGCCATTCTACCCAAGTGGCTTGCGCATGGGTACTCCGGCTCTCACTACCCGCGGTATGAAGGAGCAGGAGATGGCTCAGATATCGGATATGATAAGTGATGTCCTAAGGATTATAAGCAGATATCGCCTGCCTGATGATAAGGCAGAACGCATAGAGTATCTTCGCAATTTTAGGATTGAGATAAAAGACTCTGAAGCGTTGAAGGAGATAAAGAAAAAGGTTCTTCAAATGTGTTTAAAGTTTCCACTATATTCAAGTCTACAGCATAGCTGAAGCAGCACAAATATTACCTTGTTATAAGTTTTCGACGTAAAGCCCGCAAATTTGATATACAATAACACAAAAATAAAATAAGGTTAATAAAGTTTTACTTTGAAATAGGATTATGGCTGCATCCTCGGAGAGAAGTTCTTCAAAACGGTCGGTCAAGGTGAGGTATGAAGATCTTTACGGGGAGACAGGGGTAGTTCCGAATAAGTACAATATGCCCCACAAAGGATACAAGCATACCCTTCGCACTTATGTATGGATAACGCTATTGATAACCGGAGTAATGTCTGCTTTGTGGTTTGTCCTCGGCGCTG
>DAHWQN010000086.1 GCA_027340645.1 Microcaldota archaeon | reverse complement strand
TTATAATGGAATTTATCATCATGCGCTTTACGAAATAATACGGCTCCTCATTTATGCCTACGTCTCGCAGAGCCTCTTGAAGACCCTTCTTAGTCAGCACTACTTTTGTAATGTATGGGCTCCTTTTTTTGTCTCCGGCTAAAGGTTGCACCATTTTACTCACATTTTTGCTTTTTACCGGTGTTTTTTCAGGCGGCTGTGGTTTTTGCTGTACTGAGGGTTGTGGCGTTGGCTGCTGTACTGGCTTCGAGTACGTGTAAGCTTGCTGCGTTGGTTGTGCCGGTAAGGGTTTCATCTGTATCTGCTGAACAGTACCTGCCTGCTGTTGCGCAGCAGAAGCCGGCTGTGCAGTATTAGCCAAGTTGCCCGAGTAAATAGGTTTTGACTTTATCTTAAAAAATAGGAATTTCTTGCGCTTTGTAAATCCTACTGGGGTTTTTCCTTCAGTGATTTTTGCATTATTTTGCTGGTCAGCCAAGCCAATCACGATAAATAAACAATGCAATAGTATATAACACAATAGTATTTAGCGTTTGTCCAGAAAGCCATATCATCAAGCATGATGTTGCATGAGTTTGAGCTTGTCCATGACTTCCTGAAGCCGCTTATTCCTCAGCACTTCTAGATCACTTTTATTTTCGTGCGTATTTCTTGCCATAGAAAAAGTCCTAAGGCTCTTTGTTTCCTTCTCTATTATGCGTAATCTGTCCCTGTTGAACACATTTTCATCAAGGCCAAGGCTTATTCTCTCCAGTTCAGCAATCTGGTCCTGCAAAGACAGTGACACAAGCACGGATCCGGGGGCCCTTTTAACTATTGCCTCTTCTATCTCTTCTGTAAATCCCTCAATAACCTTCTCGGCTTTTTTTACTGCAGAGTCCAGCTCTCGCTCTGCGCTTTCAAGCTCTTCTGAGAATTCTTGCGTGTTAGGAATTCTTGTCAACACCTGAGGCATTTGTACCTTGAAGGCAGTTTGCTCCGGCGCAGGCTGAGTTTCCAAAAGTATCTGCAGCACTTCATTGAATCCAGTCTCGCTGTGAAGATCCTTCTCCACAAACACAGAATTGATATCTATGGATAGTCCACTTCCTGCCGGACCAAGCGAATCAAGAATCTGGACAGCTTTCAAATACTCGTTATTCTCCATAATACCACTAAAACATGCCCTTGGTGTAAGGCAGATTATTCTTCGCCATCTGTACTATCTTATCCGCATCTCTGTAATAATGTGCAACTATCTCTCCGCACTGGTCTACATCAAAAACCTTATTCTTTACCATCCATTCAAGAATAAGAGCCTTGTCACTAATTTCTGACCTCATCTCGTCTTGGGTATAGCCGCCGTAAAGCGATACCGTCTGCGCAAGCCTCGACAGCTCGGCGCCGTCTGCAAATGTATCGCTCCTCATGTTCCAGCGCTTAACAACTGAGACATCGCCATCATTTGTGATCTCACCGAATTCGAAGAGACGCCGTATCCCAAGCCTTCTATGCCTGAATAATGAGATTACTCCTCCGATTGAGCTCATTAATATTTTGGGTATGCCTATCGGTGGATTAGTCATTCTTATTATTGTGTCATGTGCGCTGTCGGCGTGAACCGTACCGTATACTGCATGACCCGTGTGTATTGCCTCGAACAATGTCTCAGCGTCGCTCTTGACCCTTATTTCACCTATAAGCATTACGTCAGGTCTTTGTCGCAGCGCATTAATCATAAGATCGTATAAACTAACTGCGCCCTTACCTTCTGGGTTGGCTTGCCTGGTTTGCATAGGTACCCACTGTAAAAAGTCAGGAAGAGTCAGCTCCCTTGTTTCCTCTACTGATATTATTCGTCTATTCGCTTGCATGAATATGCTCATCGCGTTGAGAAAACTTGTCTTTCCACTTGCCGTTCCTCCAGATATTAACATGCTTATCTCATTCTGTATGGCAAGCCAAAGTATGCTGGCGATCTCACTTGATATTGTTTTGTTCGCTATCATCGCAGGCATTGTCCAAGGGTTCTTAGCAAACTTTCTTATTGTTATAGTGTTGCCTCTTTGCGATATAGGTGCCAAAGTGGCATTTACTCTTGAACCGTCAGGCAGTTCGGCATCCATCATAGGGGAAAGGTTGTTTATCTCACGACCCACGCGTCTGCCAATCTGTTCAGATATCTGGTATATGTTTTCTTCGCTGTTGAGCTTTATGGTGCTCTTGCACCACCCATATATCTTGTGAAATAGCCATACGGGTTCGCCAGCATTGTTTACTGCTATTTCTTCAAGGTTTTCATCATTAACAAGCACTTCCATGTCCCCTAAGCCCAGGAGCATGTTGATGAGATACGCTGTGAGGGTGCGCAGAGATTCCTTCGACGTTCCTGGAAGATACTTTTCTATAATAGGGACTGCAGCGGTTTCATAGTTCCTCTCCAATTCTACCGAGTATTTCTGATCCGCAACCCTTGTCTGGTCTATTGGCACAAGAGACAGCAGTTCAGGCCTTAGCGATAGCAATAGCACTCTAGTTGCTTCCCCTATCTCCGGAAACGTTATCTTATAAGTTGGTACAAAGTCGCCAGTCTGGAATATATCAACACTTACCCGCAGGCCCTTGACCTCAAAGTCGTACTTATCCAGTGTGACCGGATTAGACTTCGCATCCTGCTTATTATCTCCCATCGCCACTCACTCCTTGTTTCCTGTGATATCATCTATTTCATTTCCTATCTTCTTGTGCCTTTCTACAAGATTCTTTACCCTGTTGCCTACGCCTTTTACCTTGTCCTCTGCATCCGATACAGCTTTGCGTTTTTGCGTCATGTTCGAACCGCGCGTTTTCACTGTGTTTTCAA
>DAHWQN010000085.1 GCA_027340645.1 Microcaldota archaeon | reverse complement strand
AACGCTTGGATATCTCATTGCTCATAACCGTTTGTATGCGAACAAGGGTCATTGCAACACGTTGAATTTATCACAGCTATAGGTTATATACATTGCGGTGCGTAGCGATTGCTACGCCTGAGTGTCAAACAACTTTTGCATTAATGCATTCTCGTATAGTACATAATTGAGCTTGTATAGAGTGTGGACCTCCCTGCCAGTTACCCTAGTCACGCCTAAATCCATAGAATTAAACATTGTTTCAAGCCTTGAAAGCTGATTTGATAGTATATCCGCCGCTGCCTTTTCGCTAACACCCACGGCAGTAGTCTCTACGTACATAATGCTGTTCAGCGGCAACTCGCCTGATGAAATCCTATCTATTCTTGCCTGTATTATATTCATCTTACGTTGGATCTCCTGCATCGTCATTGCATTCGGATTTTCGCGCTGGGACTCCTTTGACAATTGATACTCTAAGAACCCGCGGCGCCCTTCCAGGTCCTCCCTGTATTTTTGTATGTCTTTCGGGTTTGATATGATATTGAACTTGAATGGGAAATCGACATTCATTATTATCCTTTCCCATTTATTAGGCGCATCTGCCATTATCTGATCGTCCTGGCCCATTATGGCCTCTTCGCGAAATACATACTTGAATATGTTCGCAGTCAGATATCCGGTGGCGTAGTAAAGCCCGTTCGTGTATCTTATAATGCGGTTCTGCTCCATAGGAACTGTGTCTAATTTTGAGAGTGTTATGTTTATTCTGAGAATACTCATTATTGCAGGGAACAGCATGAAGTCGGCGTAGTTTAACACGAGTATTATCACGAGGGTTACAACGGCGAGCAGGCCTATGACCACACCCAAAGCCCCGAAATTTGATGCGCTTATGAGCAACAGGAACACTGATATCGCAGAAAATCCAAGATATATTATTGTTTCTTCGTCCAAAAAATCACTTATACGCCTTCCTGTACGCTCTTCTGGCGTATCATCTCGTTTACTGTTTCTACAGGTATCATTCTATCAGGTTCTATGTAGTTGAGAAGCTCGTCTCCCGTAGCAACGTATGCTGACACCCCGAGTATGGCGCTTATGCCTGACGCAACCTCTTCTGCCCGCTGGTATGCTATGCTTGATGCCTCCTCATCGTTGCTCCCGAATGCGCTGACCATGGCATATGTTATAAGAGCTTCTGACTTTGATGAAGGGATGTTATTCATGAGATTATGCCACATTGTCGCTTCCCCCTTTGCCCTTTCAATGCCCTTATGGTTTGATGGATCCTGCTGTATTGTCCTTAGTTTTGCCTCTGACTCCTCAAGCCTCTTGCGTATTCTTTCTATGTAAATGTCTTTGTTGACTAGGTAAAGCTGCGATGATATTTTCAATGTGTCTTTTGTTACTGTAAGCATTCTGTTGAAAAGCTTTGCAAAGTCTAGGCGCTCTTCCTGCTCCATTTCGGTGCCTGATTTATAGATTGGTATTGTCACGAATGACGATGCGTAGATTCCATTCTCCTCGCTGACAAGTATAGTATTGCCTGAAGGTGACATGGTAAACGGTTCTGCTCCGTTTAGCACTATATTTCTGTTTTTCATGTGGAATGCCGGCATATAAAGATAAGTGTAGTATTTTGTTGAAAATGCAATTATGGCAAGCGCCATGGACAGGAGCGCCATGATAAATGCAACGGCAGTGTTTGTTATGCTGGAGGCAAGCACCGCGAAGGCAATCGAAGCGCCTGCGAGCATTACAAACAGCAGAGTCTGAGTCTTAAGCGCCATTGCAACACCATATTGAATTATAAGTATAGTTATATAACCTTTTTTTCGCTTGGCGGATTTCCTGGCTCTTTATATTATTTTTAGCTTGCCAGACATGTTGGTCATGTTACCCAGGAAATTGGCCATTTGGATTATCAACGCGTAAGTTATTGCAAATATCAACACGGGATAAAATAACACGGCCATCCAGTAAGATCCGAGGCCGTTCTGCAGCAGTCCCAATGTCTGAGGAAGACCGCTCTGTGGTGAAATGGCATTGAGCTGCGCTCCTGGACCGTTGCCGTATTGTCCAAGCATTGCTGTTGCCGATTCAACCTGCGATTGCAGTCCTGGGTTGGTGAAGTAGTATGCTACAGAGAACAGCGTCGGCATTATTATGTAAGTGCCTATGGCGACGGCTATCATCATGCCTCCAAGACCACGCAGCGGAAATATGGAACGCAGGATTATACCCGGTATGAGGAATACTGGTATCGCAGCATACATTAAAATCATTATCAGGTAGAATTCGCCGTAAAGAAGAGCTAAGGCATCAGTCTGGAAGCTGATATATGTTTCTGCAGGTATGATGAACAATACAGTCACAGCCGGTTCATAGAAATCTATGGCATCGTCTGTTCCAACGCACGGTATCAGACCGGATGATGTGCCTGCGGACGTGGATCCTGTACAAAATGCTAAGCGGGTCGCAACAAGCTGCGAGTCTGTCGCATATATGTTGAATAATGAAGTCAGCATAGTCTGTGTAGAACTTATTGTATTGCTTATGTAGCTGAGCGACGTCACGTATGGGTTAGTGCCGATTATTAATGATGGTATCAAACCAACCATCACTGCCGTGAGGAACAGGAAACCTATAACGATTATGGCTGTTGCTATTGCCTCGTAGTACTCGCCTATCGCAAAGTTCCTTATCTTTGAATTTTTAAGAAGCTGTGCGGCAATGAACATTACCGTTGCAATAGTAAACGAGAGGAAGACAGCAATAAGCGCAAGAGGTTCCCAGTTAGCCCACTGACTTGCTATAGACTGATTTACACTCTGGCAGTACCACGGCGCGGCTTGGCTTATTACCCCTCCGGCACAG
>DAHWQN010000084.1 GCA_027340645.1 Microcaldota archaeon | reverse complement strand
AGATAAATACGGTAATAGAGGAGTACGGAAGCAAACCTGTTGAGGAACTCTTCAAGCCGAAGGAGAAGAAGGCGGAGTGATTATTTCATGAATAAGCAGAGCGAGCTGAATATAGGCACGTTGGGGCATGTTGACCATGGGAAGACAACCCTTGTGTCTGCGCTTACGCACATATGGACAGATGTGCACAGCGAAAGCCTGAAGCGCAGTATGACTATAAAGCTGGGATATGCCGATGCTGTAATAAACAAGTGCGGAGGTGGAGACTTCCCTTATACTGTATCAGATAAATGCACCAACGGCTCTGCCGCAGTGCCGTTCAGGAAGGTTTCACTGCTCGATGCACCCGGACACGAAACTCTTATGGCGACAGCAATAGCAAGCTCCAGCATAATAGACTGCGCCTTGTTTGTCATATCGGCTTCTGAAACATGTCCAATGCCTCAGACAAGAGAGCATTTAATGATAATCAATGCGCTTGGCATAAAGAATGCGATAATAGCGCAGACAAAGATAGACGTAGTAGGCAAGGAGAAGGCAAGAAAGAGTTTCGAGCAGATAAGGGCATTCGTAAAGGGCAGCGTGATTGAGAATGCGCCAATAATACCCGTAATGGCTAATAAGGGTATAAACATAGATGCACTTCTTGATGAGATAGCAAAGATAAATGTCCCTGACAGGGATGTTGGAGCAAACCCATTGATGTATGTTGCAAGGTCGTTTGACGTCAACAGGCCAGGAACTTTGATAAGCGATCTTGTCGGAGGCGTAGTAGGCGGATCTGTGATAAGGGGCACATTCAAGGTAGGCGATGAAATAGAGATTAAACCTGGCGTTGTCATTTCCCAGAATAAAAAAGATTCGTATGAGCCGTTGATCTCTAGGATAACAAGCCTTTCCGCTGGAAGCGAGCACCTTGAAAAAGCAATAGCCGGCGGGCTCATAGCCGTTGGCACCGATACAGACCCTGCATTCACCAAAGCCGACGGGCTTGTCGGACAGGTCATAGGAAAGGTAGGCACATTGCCTGATGTAACAAATAATATTACATTGAATTATACCTCACTGAACAGGACAGATATACCGAAGCAGGCATTTAAGAAAGGAGAGCGCGTACTGCTTGGAATAGGCACGGGGACATATGTTGGTATGATAGACAACGTCAGGAAAAACACGCTTGAGATGCAGCTCAACAGGCAGGCGTGCATAGACAAGGCAGCAAAGATATCCGTACTAAGAAACTTCGGACAAAGATGGAAACTTTCAGGATTCGGAGTAATAGGTGCATAATACAAATACGCTCGCAGTTGCTTAACCGTATAACTCTTTAGCGGCAGCAATTATCTCCAGTACGACTTTCATTCTATCTGCTGGCTTCTTCAGGTTGTATTTTCCGCGTTTCAGGTCATAGCCTGACGCATGGGGGTGGCCACCACCTCCGAAGTGTTTTGCAAGTAAGGAGCAGTCCGCCTTTATACTACGCAAGTGCACCTTTCCAGAATCAGTATTTACATAGCATCCTATGTCACTTCCTGTCTTTTTTATTATAAGCGCACATGCATCATTTGTCGAGACTACAGGTGTGAATCCAACAGATATCACACCTCCTTTGACAACTGTGGTTATCATCTTCTTTAGGCGTTGTTTGTTCATGTTATCGAATTTGGATGATGCATTGTATAGAAATTCTGGAAGTGGCTTGCCCAAGCTTATTGATTCTGCAATGCGAACTATGTTTTCAAGAAATACTGAATTGCCCTTCATTCTGAAGTAAGATAAACCGAGTGCATAACTTTTTATTACTCGCTTCATGTTAGAATTTTTGGGCTTTAGGGCAAAATCAGCTGCGTGGACTATTTTTAGAAGAGACGTAATGTACTTGTCATTCATTCCTAGCTCTCTTGCAGTTATCTCTGAAGCGCAAAAGCATTTGTTTTCGCCTACTACTGCAGCATCGCACATGCCAGCTATGTTTTTAACGTTGGCCTTGCTCCAGACATGATGGTCAAACCACAGCACATGCCCGTTCTTCCTTTTGGCATACTTAACTATCCTCGTGAATATGTCAGTGCTTGATTCTGCTCCGAGATCTGCTATAAACAAGGTTGAACCCTTCTTGAATAGCTTCTGAAACAGCTTCTCTCCGCGAAGCATGCTCTGCCTATCATAGTCAACAAATACGACGTTGCCGCTGTGTACTCCATATTTACGCATTATTATAGCAGCGCTGGATATACCGTCAAGGTCTGCCGCATGTGATATTACAACTATGTTCATTCAACCAAGATTAAATTGTGCTACATCACTAAATACCTTACGTGTTTTGGTTCGCCAGAGTGAACAGCATATACTTAATCCTTGGAGTAGGTCAACTGACTAGCATGAAATGGCTAGCTTAAAATATGGGAACTTTGGCAAGAAAGGAATAGACAGGCCTGCCGAAGCAGGCCTGTTTTACTTACTGTGGAGGTGATATAATGAGTATATCGGTCGCCTTGCCAGCATCATATTTGTAATAAACCTTGTGACCAAGCTGGAATCTCTCTATTATGCCTTGCTTGTAGAGCTTGTTCAGCCTGCTGCATGCGGCGTTGCGGCCCTTATAGTTCATAGCAACGCGCACCTGATCCGCACAGACCATATCCTTGCTCTGTATGAACGTGAGTATCTTTGCATCCAGGCCCGATACTGGAACCTGACGTCTGTCAGCTATGTATTGCGGCGCTGGCTCATATGAAGTCGAGTGGAGCTCTTCCTCAAGTTTTGATATCTTTGATGTTATGCTTGTTAGAAGCCTGTTGGTCCTTTCTCGTTCATCAGTCATATACTTTAGAAGCGATGAGAACGCAGCATCATTTGTTGGAATAGGGGTTTCCTTCTTTGAGTTAATGGCAT
>DAHWQN010000083.1 GCA_027340645.1 Microcaldota archaeon | reverse complement strand
CTATGTCCAATCTTATGGCGTTGTCAGCCTCTATGGCAAAGCGGCATGCAGCGTATCGACTCCGGCGCAGGTATACTGGTTCATTGATCCGTATTCTCCCGGTAGCATACACAGTCTTGTGACACTTTCAAGCCTAGAAACATCCTCCAATGATATCCAGGCGCACATAGAAGTACTTTATACTCAATATTCTGCACAGATAGCAAAGAGCTACGGGATAAACAATACGCAGGCGTTTGGCAAATATGTCTTCTGCGCATCACAGCAATCAAACTTCACGAGTTTTGCAGACACACTTAACAGCGTATATAATGGGCAATATATGTCTCCGTCTCTCCTTGCTACGCTTGCAAAGAACTCAGGACTAAACTCAAGTGCTCTCCAGATATGCATTGCCAATTCATCAGAGATAATAAGTAGGCAGTCAGTGATAGCAAAATATTACAATGTCACATCAACGCCTATTGCAGTTACCAACTGCGAATATCAATCGATACCGCAAACTGAGCAATATGCGCTATGCCTGACAAACAGTACCTTGTGCAAGTAATTCAATGAAGCATATTGTTGTAGGTGTGGATCCGGGAAAGACATGCGCTATAGCGTGCTTAGACCTTAATGGAAAGTTGGTGTCATTGGAGACTATGAGATTCGGCGGACTGGAATGGTTTGTAAGTTCAATACGAAAGGCAGGATCTCCTGTTGTTATAGCTTGTGACAAGAAAAAGGCAGATGAGACCGTGTCAAAGCTCGCTGCAATATTCGATGCTGTGCTGTTTACACCAAAGGAAGATATAAGCGTAAGCCGTAAAAAAGATATAATGCGAATGATAAAGATGGGAAGCCTTCATGAAAGAGATGCTCTTATGGCGGCAGTCACCGCATATAATACATACGCAAACAAGCTGAATCAGGTAGAGCATATGTCACGTGAGAACGGCATAAACAACATAGACGCCGTCAAGGCCCTTGTTCTAAAAAAGCACTCTTTCTATGAAGCTAGCAAGGGCATGAAGGCAGGAAGATTCGTTAGGTGAACAAATGGACAATGAACAATTCATATCGAATGTAGGAAGCAACATAGAGAATCCAATACTTGAGCAGGGCCGCATGGCAAGAGACATGGAAAAGCATGGCAGCAAGCTGATAAAGATAAACATAGGCGATCCGGGAATGTACTTCAAGATGCAGAAAAATGTGCTTTGGGCTTTCAAGAAAGCAATAGATGACGGCCATACTAATTATCTCGAGGAGCAAGGACTTCAAGAGCTGCGCGAAGCCGTATCTAAAAGGTACAAGGATATGTACAATATCGAGTTCTCAGGAGACAATGTCGTAATAACCCAGGGGGTCAGCGAGGCACTTTCATTCATGAACCAGGCCATGATAAACGAGAACGACTCTGCAGTGATATTCCGTCCCTTCTTCACAGAATATCTGGCATACCTGAAGTTGTCCGGAGGGGTAGCAATTCTCCCATCACTCGATGAGGGCAATAACTGGGACATAAACATAACTGAGCTTGAGAAGGCCCTGAAGGCGCACAAGGGCAGAAAGCCCAAATACATGCTTATAACAAATCCGAACAATCCAACAGGTACTGTACTAAGCGAAAAGGCAATGCGCAAGGCTATAGAGGTAGCAAAGGACAACGATATGTTTGTTGTCTCTGATGAGGTATACGACGAGCTGGTGTACAATGGCGCAGGATTTACCAGTGTCGGGAATATTGCAACCGGAATACCGCACATGCTGTTAAACGGCGCATCAAAGAACTACATGGCAACAGGCATGCGCATAGGCTTCGCCATATTTCCTGAAGACGATGCCAAAACACAGTCGCTGAAAGAGGTGTTTTTGGGGCTTGCAGGAGCAAGGCTCTCCGCAAATACGCCGTCGCAATACGCCATGCTTGAGGGATTGCACAACAAGGCAAAACATGAAGAATTCATGCGCGTCAAAATTGCACAGATAGCAAAGCAGTCTGCACTGGCAGCTAAGCTTATAAACGATACCGGATTCCTGACTGCAGTACAGCCGAACGGAGCCTT
The DNA here is from genome assembly GCA_027340645.1 of Microcaldota archaeon. GTDB lineage: Archaea > Micrarchaeota > Micrarchaeia > Micrarchaeales > CABMGC01 > JAJZOD01. The sequence goes on along the minus strand of DAHWQN010000083.1, from coordinate 955 downwards.
CTACATATTTGCTAGAATACATTTCGACAAGCTTAACATAGCAAACGACAAAGAGTTTGCGGAATTGCTGCTTAGGGAGCAAAAAGTGCAGCTTACACGCGGCTCTGGATTCGGAATGCCTGGATTCATACGCATAGTAACGCTGCCTAGCGAGGCCGTAATTACTGAGTCAATAGCAAGAATCAAGAAGTTCTGCGAAGCGCACCAAAGATAAGATTATTAATCTATCAGGACAAACTACATCAAACGGAGGCATCGTCTAATGGTAGGACATGACCCTTACACGGTCAGAGCCCGGGTTCGATTCCCTGTGCCTCCATTACCGGAATTTGTCTTCTGAAGGTCTTGAATGCAAAAATTACTTTTCCTCGTCAAAAAGTCAGGGTTCAATTTTCTAACTTCTCAGTTTGATGGAATTAGATTTGAGCGCTCACTGACCTTCTCTTTTTACTGTACAAAACGTCTAAGAACTTCTTCTGGCCCTTGCTCCAGATTTTGTTATCAGTCTTCTTTACGTAATCAGAATAAGCATCAATGTACCTAAGGTTATTCTTAAGGTTGAGCTCTTTTGCTTCCTTGAGACCGGTAAGAATACTATTTTGCTTCACTTAATTCACCAAGTATTTTATTTACAATATCTTTTTTAACGCGAAGTTCAATTATAAATTCACTTAACTTTTTAATATCAATATATGTTTTAAAAATATTATAAATGTATCGCGCATCTTCATAGTCTAGGGGCTTGACATTTACATTCAATCGCCTCGTCAATTCTAAAGGAGCCCTTCAATAACGGAGAAGATAGCCGAGAATGCAGGAAAACACGTGAATCTTCACTGTTTTTATCCCAACAAACCTGTTGTTTCTAAGACCAAACGTATAAGATAAGGGGGCTTGTGCCCCCTTATGAACCCCCAAGCACGCCCAATCCATCCGCCGACTACGTCGGCGGTAT
>DAHWQN010000082.1 GCA_027340645.1 Microcaldota archaeon | reverse complement strand
GAGGTCGAGAGTTCAAATCTCTCCGGGCCCATTGACACAGTTACGCATCAACAGGAGAATCTATCTGTGCAATTGCGGTTAAGCTTATAAATGATGCCATATAAAATACATAATATTTCATGCATGTGGGGTTGAAGTATGTCTTCGGAATATGAACTGACAGCAGCACCAAATGATTTGTCTGAGGAAAGCGAGAAAATATATGCGAAACTGTCGCAGGTAGTAGATGCGGTAGCGAAGAGCATGCAGTTCATAGTAGAGTCAGAGCTTAACAGGGCAATGAAAGATCCGGCAGTAGCACAGCATCTAAAAGATGCCGCTCCTTATCTATCCGCAGCAGGAACACTTGCATATTCAGGAAAAGACGTTGACGCGGATGGCATAAAGAAGCTGCTCTCTGCAGCATCAATACCTATAGACCCTCGCATCGGATCTTTGATATCAGACCTAAAGTTCAAGAATCACCTCGTTTATATGGTGGCCATATTCTTTATTGTTGGGATAGGCAAAGAACCTGAACTCGAGAGCCTGATAAGCGTAGTCCGCGCAATGGATGTGCACCCTGACAAGACACTTGCGCAAAAGGCACTAGAAACGTATAAACTTATAACTAATAATAAAGCCTGATGGTCTGATGAGGGAAAAAGTAAGTACTGGGATACAGGGACTGGACGATATGCTGTACGGGGGAATCCCAGAAGCCAATCAGGTCATAGTAGCAGGGGGTCCGGGTTCCGGAAAGACCCTGCTCGGATTCGAATACCTGTACAAAAACGCAAAGAAGGGCAATGTAGGCCTTATGATCTCTCTAGAAGAGAACACCGACATGATTATACAGAATGCGTCTGATGCGTTCACCGAGTTTAAAGATCTGGAGGCATTAATAGAGAGCAAGACAATAACAATACTGGGTAGGGATCAGACTAGGTACTATTTCTCCTATGATAGCGAGAAAGAGCAATACACATTTGGCGGTCTCGTTGCAAGCATAGAATCTGCAATCTCTTCATTGCACGCCACGCGCGTTGTCATAGACTCTGTTTCTGTTATTAAACTTCTCATAAAAGATACATATATCTACCGTGACGTTTCCATGAATCTTGCCTCAAGCCTGAGGGATATGAAAGTCACCAGCATGCTTACAATGGAAATGGAAACTGCAGATAAGGAAAAAATGATGTTTCAGCCGGAGTTTTTCATATACGATGGAATAATAAGCATGTATTCCGGAAGCGGAGGCGGAGGCAGAACCCCGTCAATGGAGATAATAAAGATGCGTGGTGCTAACCACAGTTTCGATACAGTTCCTTACGAGATAAGCCCTTCAGGAATCAATGTGCTCCTGCTGGAGAAGGAGCAGCACTGAAAATTTGTCAAATGGGTATATGGTTGGTTATATGTCAAACGAACTAGAAAGGGTAAATACAGGAATAAACGGGCTCGATGAGCTTATATATGGCGGTATACCTAAGCGTAATCAGGTTCTCATATCCGGAGATGCAGGCACTGGAAAAACTCTCCTATGCTTCGAAGCGCTGTACAGAAATGCAAAAATAGACATACCAAGCACTTTTATAACACTTGAAGAAAGCAAATCATCGCTCCTCGAAAATGCAGGAGGTGCATTCAGCACATTCGATGATGTAGACGAACTCGTGAGCAAGAATACCATAGGCGTATACAGTTACGACATAACGGAGGTATTGAAATCAACGGAAAACTGGCAAAAGTTTGTAACACAGATAGCACGAAACTCAAAATCGAATAATTCGCAGATAGTTGTGGTGGATTCGATCAGCAGTCTGAGGCCATACGCCGATAGCGATAGGATATTCACCCGTTCGGTTGCATTATTGGTGCAGAACCTCAGAAACCTTGGCGTAACAAGCTTCATTACTGTTGAGACTCCATCACTGGTATCGGAAGAGACTACGGGCCTATTCGGCACATTCATGTTTGATGGCACTATCTGGCTTAATAAGGTGAATGTGTCAGGAAGCTCACAGTATGTTATATCTGTGGTAAAGATGCGGCGCTCTGACCATGTGAAGTCAACCATGCCTTTCGAGATAACGACAAAAGGCTTCAACATATTCAAATAGCCATAGGTTTATCTAGTGATATACCTAATATTAGCCGCATGAAGCAAGTCACCATACTGCCCCTGCATGGCGGGAAAGCGCCAAAGTGGCTATTCTATCGTATGGTTAGGCTTGCTGGTTCCATATCCGAAGTAATCATTGACGAATTTGGCGCTGACGACTTTGTTTCCAGGCTGAGCGATAGCAACTGGTTCCAGGCGCTCTCATGCGCTATAGGTTATGACTGGCATAGCAGCGGTACTACTACAGTGACAATGGGCGCTTTAAAGGAAGCGCTCAAAGGAAGCGATGAGGTGCAGATAGCAGGCGGTAAGGGAAAGGCCGGGCTAAAGACGCCTTCTGATATAAAAGAAGGAGCAGAACGCCTGGGAATAGAGGGCCATGCAGCCAAGTTTACCGAAATAAGCAGAATGGCTGCAAAGGTCGATTCATCGCTTATATATGATAATTTTGGCATATACCATCATTCTTTCGTATTCTCGAAGGGAAAGAATTGGTGCGTAGTTCAGCAGGGTATGCAAAGGGAAGCTTCCGACGCAGTGAGGTTTCAATGGTCACGGGATTCAATAAACCCGGATTCGTTTGCGGAAGAACCACACACTGGGATATTATCGACAATGCACCTTACCACGGCAGATTTTACATCAATGGACAATAAGTGGTTCAGGAGCAAAGCCGCTGACATTGCACACGAATCGTCCGACATTGAGATAGTAAGAGGGTATGTCAGAAGGCACGAGGTAAAGGAAGTAGACCTTTCCCCGCGCGGCGCAGAGATGATTAAAAAAGCATCCGAAATAGAAGCAAGCACGTTCGAAGATCTGCTCCTGGCCCGCGGAATAGGGAGGAAGACAATGAGATCCCTCGCATTCATAGGCAGTCTGATATATGATAAGCAGATATCATTTAGGGACCCTGTTGCATA
>DAHWQN010000081.1 GCA_027340645.1 Microcaldota archaeon | reverse complement strand
CAGTATCCGAAGAACCCAACCGAGTTCGTAGCCTGGAAGAAGCTGATAAACGAGGAGATGTCAGGAGTCAAGGAGCGCTTCAAGCCTAATCCTGTGTGAAAGCCTAAACCTTTTTGGAATTGCTTTGTTGTGGAGGTATTCTGTTTAGCCTGCGTACACTAAGCATGCCCTTGAGAATCACTATAGTAACTATACCGCCAAGCAATATTGGTATCAATGCCACAAATGCTGTGGATAAACCATTGCCTCCAGGCTCGAGAACCGACTCAGAAGGAAGATTTGGATTGTAATGCACAGATACGTCACTGGAAGCAGGATACTTGGCGACCTCAGACGCGGCGTATGAGTAATCATTGCCAGACATCACATGGCCTAAGGATATGGTGTTTTCAGTGTAGGATACCGTGTCCACAGCGTAACTGTACGTGATGCTTGGTCTGTATGCGGGATAGCAGTTTTCACCGTTTTTTGTGGAATAACAGGCAGTGAAGTTTGTTATAGTTGATGAGATTATAGTGCCTTGCGCTGAGGGCCAGCTTGTCGTTGCTGCTCCCTGCATGTAAATGGATATCTGGACATAGAATAGGTATAGCCCTATGCACAGAAACAGTATTCCTACAAGCAAAAACGCAATCGACCTTATATCTACCATAATAACACGCGGGTTAGATAAACAAAAGGGACAGTCTGTCAGCGACAGGAAGGGACTTCAGAAGGCCAACGAATTGGTCGTTGAAATTCACCTTGCTGAAAAGTATCTTGACATCATACCAAAGCACTAGCTGAGCGCCGTTCTGTGTTGTAAAGTATATCATTCTGTTGCTCGTATGTACTGCCACCTTCTTTATGTCAGAGTAGTCAAGTGAGCATATCTTTTTGCTCAGATAGCCTGCGGCCGTGCTTTGGTCTGTTATTATGCTCCTCGGGTTTGACGCTTTGGATAGTTTGCTTATCAGCTTTTCATAAAACAGCATATCAACAATCACGTTGGTGCCATAGGTCTGAGAGATTTTGGAAGAGTCCAATGCCTGTTCCACAGTGCTGAACTTCCCGCTCATTATTGCTGAGGTCTCAGCTTTTGCATCCGCTATGACTACCTGGGTATCCGTAAACACGAGGTTGTAGACTCCAGAATTAAGATCGCTGAATGCAGTATCACCTACATTCTTCATGCCCGTACCCATAACGTTAATATGGGCCTTGTACTGCTCATACTGCATGTAAAGTACAAATGGTACAACTCCCAATGTCTTTGTGCCTGCCATTTGATTACCTATACATCACAGCAACAATAACCGTAGTTATTCTATTGTTCATGTTATCACTTTATAGAGCATATGTTACAGTTGCTTTTTATTTAATATTCTTGCGACAGGGTACAATATAAGCAATGCAATCATAAACCAGATCACAAGATCCGCTGCAAGGTACAGGTAATTTATGCCAAATGTATAACCTAAGCAGAAATTGCCACTACTTTGTAACCAGGGTAGCGGAAAGCCGCTTTTTATAATGGTTATATAAAGTGGACATACTGTTGCTGTACTAGAGTTATGCTTAGTTAAGGAACCCAAAGCAGTCGGTATCTGAGGCGCTGCACTCATTATCGTAAGCACAGCAGATATGATTATCGCTGCTATTATTCCTTTGTTCATAACATTAACCCGACATGTCCTTCGTTACCGCGCTTATTATACTGGGCATGTTGGCGCTTATGGTGTCGTTAGGATAAGCAAACGTTGCCTGTGAGGTTCCTACGCTTTGAAGCACAGCGGTCCATGAACCTACGGTCAGATTATGGTTTACATAGACAGTTTCCAGGTTAGTTGTGGATACGGTACTTCCAGCAGCAGATGTGACTCCGACGAGCACCACAGAAACAAGAGCAAAAATTATAGGTATTAACATTTTCATATAATCACGTGTGATTAACAATAAAGGACCATATTAATATAGGTTTTGTTGTTCACAGGTTTTTCTAAGGTTTTTCCTCTGCAAAAAATCAATGCGCGTATTTGGTTTTGATGATTGCTTTAACGCGGAGTTGGTGGAGGCGGCGGAGGCATTGGAGGCGTAGTTGTTGTACTATTCATTGGCGTAGGCGGTGGAGGTGGCGTAGCAATAGTAGTGGTAGTAGTAATGGCTGTAGCACTGACTGACACTACTGCCAATTCTTTGGTAGAGTTAATGTCGTGTACCAAGATTGACACTTTAGTTCCGTTGATGTTTACTGTTCCATTTTTGCCTGCACCTAGAACAGCTGTCCCAGTTTGCATGCCATTCTTGCTTATTGTAAAGGTTGCGGTATTTACACCATTAATTGGAACAATGCCGCTAAGCAGTATAGTTACATTTCTAACGCTTACGCTATTGCCAACGTATAACGACACTGAACTCGCCTGATTATTTGTGTTGTATGTACTATAAAGGTAAACTGCAGCACCTATAATGGCAATTATCAGTATTCCGAGAAGCAGCTTTGCCAGCGCGGTATTCATAAAACTGGGATTTTCGGCCACTTTGTAGAACTTGAGTTTCTTAAAGTGTTCGCTGTCCATCTTCTCTATGGCACCCATGTCCTGGAGCTCTGCTATGTGCTGTGCGACAGTTGGGACTGCAAGGTTAAGTGCCTCACTGAGCTCAGTAACAGTCATCTCCCTTTCCTTGAGAAGATCGAGTATCTTCTTTTTTGTCTCGAGTGTCTTACTCACTTGATCATCTGTTCGTAGGATATAACAAGGAAAAATTTAAAGCACTTGCTGAAAGATTCAACAAGGAGATGACAATTATTGCATGGATTGTTTTGCGAATTTTCCCACAGTGCCAAGCAACTCTCCGCTTAGCGAATATGCCTTCGCGCTCCTGAAGTTAAACATGTGCTTGCGGAACAATAGATATGAGCTATTAATTCCATCGTAGATAGCCTTGCCGCCTAGAAGCCCGTTAGCTGCGGGAGCGATAAATAACTTCATGCTCTTGTTGTATTTCTCGTATGCCTCTCTAGCATCTGCGCTTGTGTTTGATGCGACCCAT
>DAHWQN010000080.1 GCA_027340645.1 Microcaldota archaeon | reverse complement strand
TATAAGTACGTCATATTCTAAAAATAGGAATTTAGTATGGATAATCAAGACCTAAAATCAAGGAAGCTCATGTCACTTATAAACCACCACATCCGCACCTTTAAAATTTATTAGACAATTCTGAGGAGATAGACGGATTTAACGGTGATTTGTCTAAATTCTTGTCTAATCTGGATTCAGGGCATCTAAACATAAATGAAGAGGAAATTGTCGTCCTGAATTCGCTTTTCAATAGGCTGGATGAGATAGGCTACAGTAAGGCACGCGAGCTCAATCTCATATACAGCTTACCGCGTCTTAGTATAAAAAAGCCGAAGAAAGGCAGGGCAAAGATAGTTATGGCCGGTATAAATTTTAAATCTGTTGCTAAAAAAGATGCAAATAATCAAGTTCCTGTTACTGCAGATAAGCAAAAGTCTGAGATAACTGTTCTCCGCAGGCATGACGATTCAACATTAAACGAAACAAAGGCTTCTGGGCTGAAAAGAGTTATTGGAATATGTAAGATTTCTGCACTTGCAGTCTTAATTTCGACAACACCTCTCGCCAAAGAAGCAACAGCTCCACAAAAGACCCCAGTCAATATACCCCGCCAAACAATAGATGCATCTTACCAGATTGGCGATACTTGCTCCAACGCAACGAAATCATTGGAGTATACTGTAGTTGCGTAGAAGCAGTATTGAGTAAATCAAATAGCTTATGAGTTGAATGGATATACCAACAAACGAGTCTGGTATCAATGGTGCTTAGTGTGGAGAAAGACGCCTCCATTGGACTATGCGAGAGGAATATCCTCTGTAGAACCAGTTTCATAATCTTTCGATAAGACTCGCTCAAAGGCATCTGAATGGACAAATGGGAAGTTCATGACCGAGCTGATGGTCTGGGGCCAAGGATCTTACGAGAGCAAGACTGAGTTTGAAAATGACTTCAAGGATTCAAAGGTAATCCGGCGCTTAATGGGGATTTCGGTGTGCCTCCCTCATACATACAATTCAACGGCAATGTAAAAGAGGGTGACAGAATATTGCTTAAGCTTGACATAAACATGGCACAATCCATATGACTGCTGTGGACCAGGATACGCATGCTATTGCCGAAAAAATTCTTCCTACCTACAGAGACAAATTTATAGGTGGCGGAATGCATAATGGAGGTTTCTTTACCGGGAACATGACTGAGTTCGGTTCAACAACACAATTGATAAACCTTAAGGATACCGTTTCTTATCCAATCATTTAATCTGAAGCACGGGACTAATCCAATGCAGCAATGCATCCATGGCTTCGTCAAGATCCTTGCCGAAAGATATAATGCCTTCTGGATGTCCTGCCATCACTATTATCTTTTTACTCTTGGCATCGCCTTCATTGATAAGGCGCATCATCTCACGTGCCATCTCTGGTGTTCCATAAGGCACCTTTGCCGTAGTCGGGACTTTATTAAGCAACGCATTCCACGCTTTCATGCTATGTACGTGTATAACTGCTCCAACGCCAGGCAAGACCTCATATATCGCGGCATGGGTAAGTGATTCTGAAGATGCGGGAAGAAGTTCCTCTTTTCCTGGTTTTGTCCCGGAGCACACGCACTTTAGCCAGTTCTTATCAAGTGAGTATTCAACAACCTCCGAATATTGTCCTGGAGCAAGAATCCTATCCTCTCCAGTAGCTGAACATGATACTATGAAGTTGTTGCCCTTGCTACGCAACGATATATTACCGAAGCCGATGCCTTTGTTGGGACCCTCATTGTACATGCCTATCAAGCCGAGGTCAAATAATCTGGTACGTATTCTGTTCAATTCATCGACACTTTTCTGTGGTGGGGCAGGTCCATGTATCGGCTCTGATTTGTATTTTATGTAACCCTCATCCATGCCTTTTGTGTCCTTCGATTTAGTTGTAATTGCCATTTAAACACCTAACGCATTATGGTTGTGAATATACACATATATCTTTGTTTGTGTTAGTCATAACTTCTGTTGGTCCTCATGCTCTACATCTTATATTCATGTTCTAGAGAATATATGTACGGAATTTAGTGTATAAGATCGCGTTTTAAATCGCAAAAGAATAAAAGGCTGAATAATGTAAAAATGAATTGATAGCATGTCGCATAAGATAGGCATAATCGGAGGTTCAGGGTTCTATTCCCTTATAGAAAATTCGGAGCTGTTGCAGGTAGAGACAAGATACGGCAAACCAAGCGACAACGTTTCAATAGGCGAGATAAATGGGGTCGAAGTCGCATTCATACCTCGGCATGGCATTAATCACACTATACCACCGCACAGGGTGCCATACCGAGCCAACATAGCCGCGCTGGAAAGTCTCAATGTAAGCAGGATAATTGCAACAAATGCGGTAGGTTCTCTGCGCAGTGATTATGCACCAGGGGATTTTGTTTTATTTGACCAATTTATCAACATGACGCATGGCAGGCATGATACATTCTTCGATGAAGACACAGTCGCGCATGTAGGGATGGCAGATCCATACTGTCCTGATATGCGAAACATAGCTTCCGGAGAGCTATCGAGATTGAAGATACGGTATCATGAAACCGGTTCAGTTGTTGTTATAAATGGACCGAGATTTTCTTCAAGGGCGGAGTCGAGGTTTTTTGCAAAGCAGGGTTTCGATACAATAAACATGACACAGTATCCAGAATCCGCGCTCGCAAGAGAGAAGGGCATATGTTATCTGGGCATAGGCCTTGTAACTGATTATGATGTCGGTCTTGAAGGCAATCCGGGCATCAAACCTGTAAACGCCCAGGAAATTAACCGCGTATTCGGAAAGAGTATAAATCAGGCAAAGGAGCTTGTCAAGTCGATTGTGCCGTTAGCCGCGCATGAACTATCATGCAGCTGCAAGAACGCTCTGGATAATTCCATTGTAACCAAAAAGTAGGTTTATCACATGTCTGTGGCATTGTCACATGTTGTTCCTATACGCTGGGATGATAGCAAGGCAGAGATAGTATGGCTTGACAATGCACAGATACCCTGGAAAGAGGTATATACATCATCAAAAGACCTCGGACGGCTGATAAAGGCTATACAAAACCTTGAGATACGCGGCGCTCCCATACTTGGGGAGGCAGGCGCATATGGCACAGCCATGATAGCCAACAACTCCGCCAACTCTACTGAAGATATACTTAAA
>DAHWQN010000007.1 GCA_027340645.1 Microcaldota archaeon | reverse complement strand
TTAAGCGATTTTATTTTCAGGTTATTACTAGCAAAACCGACGTAAATCTTTTTTGCCCTCTGCATCGCAATCGGCTTTAATTCAAGAATTATATCTCCTGATGCCTTGTTTCTATGGATATTTTTAACATTAAAATATTTAAATATAGTGAATTATATTAAATGCGTCTTCTTAGGAAGAAGGCTCCAAAAAGATTGGAGGGTGGGGAATGCGTCTGGCATTCTTTTGGGTGTGTCGGTCCGCAGATGAGCGGATCACACGATGTGAATGCATGGAGGAAACCAAAGGGCCTAATGTGAAGATGCGCGGCGATTACGGATCTTTTATTTTTTTGAAGCCGGACGAAAGATCGGATGCGCATCAATCTGTGAAGAACATACTTGGTATAAAAGGCGTACGCGAGGTTATGGTCACCAGTGGCAGGTATGCGTTTGTAGTGCGTAGCGCGAGTTCCGACACTAAAAACGTAAGGCAGCAACTGGTAAAGAGATATGGTCAAGCAGTGGCATTGGAATGCCATTACTGCTGCAAGAGATGATTAGCCTTGGTCTAAACCGTTAGGCAGCTTCCCTGTAGGATTAGCTTCAGGCTTCCCATTATTTCCTGAATCTGAAGGCCTTCCAGCACTTCCGTTTATCATTTCTGAATACTTAGCCATCTTCATCGTATGTCCGCGTATCCTCTCTTTTCTCTCCATTATAGCGGTATCAAGCAACGCTATTTCTCCTTTCCCAAACAATCTTCCGATTAGGCTCTTGCTTTTTACATACCTTCTTGCAGAAAGAGCGCGCAGCATTGTGGCTTCCTTGTTAGAGAGCCTTTCGTAGCGTTTGCTCTTTTTACTTATCCTGTCCACAATGTACTCTAGATGACGTGATGCACCGCTGGTATCCCTTGCCTTTTTACTTACTCCGATCATAAGCAGACTGGCAACATAGCTGCCGTATGCACGTTTGTAAACATAACCAAGCCTTTCGAGTACATGCATGTAGCTTCTTGCTTCAGGCAGGCTCATGTACTTCATATGTTCAAGTATATTCGGTATGCATATGGCGTCATACTCCGCCGTTGCACCGAGTATCTTCCCCATTCTTCCAGAATGCGCCACAATGGCCTCTACCGTACCATCCCTCTTCTGGTGTTCAGGCACGCTCTTTCTCCACGCATCGCGCACTATTCCTAGTATGCTGTTTTCGTAGCTGTTCTCAACTCTATTGTCTCTCGAAACTACAGCCATATAATCACAATGATAAAAATCCCATATCCTCCTTACTATCAAGCTTGAAGAATCCGATACGCTCGAACTGCACTATCTCCCCCACAGATATACTCTCTGCATGGCTCTCAACGTAGCCATCTTTAACTATCATGCTCTGCTCATTGAAGCTCTCGCCACTTAAAAGATTTCCTATATCATACGTCTTGCATGTTATGTAATTGCCCTGATTTACCCATTGTATCCTGGCACTGCTTTCATCATCGCCAGCATACTCTCCTGTTATGGAATTGCCAGTGGAAGCAAGCACTCTAATGCTAAACGCATCTTTCAGTCTGATCTGATCGCCCTTCGTTAACTTATTTGCATCATATGCATTTATAAAGAATTCGTTGCTTAGCCTGTATCTCCTAAATCCCAGGTCTGATTCAGGATGCACTTTTATCTTGACATCGCGCGCATGTTCTGGAATACCCTGCACAATCAGCCTTTTTGGGTTTTCAACAAAGAAAAGGCGCCTTGCCACTTTATCTATCAACTTGCGATTCTCCGCCAGAAGCATGTCTATGCTTACGATGCTGTTGCTCTTGCTCATTCCAAAACGCATAACAAAGCTCTTTATCGCACTCGGCACTACGCCTCTACGTCTTAGGCCAGCAATTGTGACAAGCCTCGGGTCATCATAGCCCCATAACAACCCCTTTTCCATAAGCTCATTTATCTTGCGTTTTGAAGTTAAGTTATCCTTAATCTCAAGCCTTGCAATGCTGTGTATTCTCGGCTGCCTCAACTCGAGAAGGCTGAGAATATACACATACATTTCATCTACAAGTTCGAATTCCTTGCTCCTTATGACATCAGTAATTCCATTCAACGAGTCCATTATTGGTGTATTAAACAGGTATGTCGGCCATACTCTGTATGCCGATCCTTGCCTGTAGTGGACTGATGTCTTTACACGGAACAGCGTCGGATCCCGCATTGTGGTGTTGTTGCTCTTCATATCTCCTTTCATCCGCAGTATCATGCCATCCTCCTCTTTTGAAGATGACATCTCCATCCAGATTTCGCGGTTCTTCTTCGGGCTCTGGCGTCTGTGTCTGCATGAAATGCCCTTCATCCTCTGGTCCTTTATCTCTTCCTTAGAGCAGGTACATACATATGCATTACCGTTCTCTATGAGCTTTTCCGCATACAGGTACATCTGCGGTATATTATCGCTTGCAAAGTACTCAGTATCGTATTTTATTCCAAGCCACTTAATGTCCTTGCGTATTGAATCAACAAATTCCTGCCTCTCCTTGTCAGGGTTCGTGTCATCAAAATAAAGTGCAAGTTTGCCTTTATATATGTCAGAAAACTCACGTTCTGTCCATGCCGCCTTAGCGTGACCTATCTGCATATAGCCATTTGGTTCCGGCGGGAACCTAGTCATAAACTCTCCTGAAACAGCCCCACTCAATTCCATGTTATGTTGGGCGCTTTTCTCTGCGCGCTTCTTGTCTTCCTGCCTGAACTCCTCGATGTGTACATCAGCCTCTTTTCTCACATCGCTCTCGCTCAGCGAGTTTACATCTTCAACTATCTTCGATATCTCGGCTGTAAGGCTCTTTATGTCGTCTCTAAGTTCTGGAAACCTGGAAAGGCACTTACTGAGTACGTTGCCAGTACGCGCTTTTCCGTATTCAAGAGCATTCCTGATTGCAATTTTCCTTATCTCACTTTCCAAATCTCCGATAGCCATCTCAGCCACGCGATACATTTATTTGATATACAGTGCCGTTACCCTCGACAAGTCCAGAAACTCTCAGCAAAATAACATTTCCAGTATAACTCAGATTTATAGGTATCTGATAATCTCTCATAGCTTGTGAAAGACCTAAAGGATATTTTTGCCCAGATATTGTAAAGTTAATTGTCTGTGGAAGTTCGACAAATGCGGTGCCTGAGAACTCCACACACTTAATGGCATTGCTGCTGAGCATATTGCTTGCATATCCGTAAAACTCTCCAGCATTCATGGTGCCTGTTTGGATATCAATGCCGCTTCCCAGACTGTACTCATTTGTCACTGAGCCGTTAGCCTCCAACTTAAGTGTCAAATTGCTTACCTCATTTATTGTGCCAGCAGAGTCATTACAAATAGGACTTACCTGCAAATCATTCGAAAAATTAAGTATCATGGCGTTTGCAAAACCATACGCATATGTCGTAGAAGGCGCTACAGTTGTGGTAGTACTGCTTACCCGTGTTGTTCCGATGCCGCTAAATGATATTGCATAAGAAGATACAAATGCAGCTCCTATTACTAGAAGTATGACTACTTCTAGTGTTTTTTTCTTATTCATCAAATCACGTTCAGACTCAAAATCCATAATGTAGAGGTTTAAAACTTTAAATAACCATGCCTACCATCCGCAGAAACTGTATAGCAAGGATAATATATCTTAACAATCTAAAATTCAACAAGTGATTTGATGACCATAAAGGAAGGAGATTTTGTAAAGATAGAGTACACGATACGCCGCCATTCTGATAATACAGTTGTAAGGACGACGAACAAGGAAATAGCAGAGAAGAACGATATGCATGATGAAGATGCGCGATACGGGCCGCAGCTTGTCGTAGTAGGCAAGGACAACACAATAAAAGGCATATCAGACGCCATTAAGAGCATGGATGTTGGTCAAGAGAAAAAGCTTGAACTCGGGCCAGATTCCGCTTTCGGAGAGAGAAACAAGGATCTTGTACGTATCATGCCATTGTCGGACTTCAGGAAACGCGATATGAATCCTGTACCGGGCATGCAGATAGATTTGGATGGCACTATAGCTACCGTAGTAAGCGTCAACTCCGGGAGGGTAATGGTCGATGCTAATCATCCTCTTGCAGGTGAGACAATAACTTGCGATGTAAAAGTCGTAGGCAAGGTGGATGACCAAAAAGAGAAGGTGAAATCGGCATTTGAGCGCTATCAGCTCGAGCCGTCATCTGTCGAGTCAAACGAATCTAGAGTAAAAGTTGTGTTTAATTCAAAGGTCAAGAAGGACTCACAGTTTCTTATAAACAAGGCGAACTCAGTAGCATTCGCATTCAGCTACATAGATTCTCTGAAGAGCATAAGTGTGGATGAGGAATACTCAAGAGAGGACTTAAAACAAACTGGATAATGCGCTTAAGCGCATATGACAGGGGTTGCGTCTTTCTAGAGTAATTCCGTGGCAACTCAGTCATTTATATTCAATGCATAGGTTCCGTTGACTTTTATGCCCAGCTTTTTGGCAAGTTCGGATGTCTCAACATTTAGCACTATTATATAACCAGACCACTTATGAGTGAGGTCAGACTTGTCGCATAAGGGACACTTCTCCCCCTGCGCAATTATGAGCTTGCAGTTCCTGCATGCCTTTTCCATTCATTCATCCCTTCTTAGGCTCTTTGCCTCTTACGCTCTTTTTATCTTTCGGCTTAGGCTCCTTAAGCCACTCAGGCTTTCCAAGACCATCTGGGCGCATTGTAAGCGCTATCTTAGTATCCTTGATATTGTTCTTCAGGCTTACTGTTGAAACCTTGGCATATACTATATCTCCCTTCTTAATGCTTCTCTTGCTATTTCTGAGTACAAGAGTTCCTGCCCTCCTGTCATAGTTTATATAGTCGTTTGTAATCTGTGACATGTGGACGAGGCCGTCAATTGGCCCTAGACGTACAAAGCATCCGAAATCTACAAGCTCTGAAACCTCTCCAACAACTATCTCGCCTACGTCGAGACCGAAGGACAGCAAATCAAACGTAACTGTGTGGTGCGTTGATGGATCCCCAGGTAGGATAACTCCATCGCTTATCTCCCGCACGTTGAACAGGGCTATTATTATTCCCATCTGCTTGTTGAACGTACGCTCATATCTGGTGCGCAGTATATCCTTTGCTGCCTTATTTATGTCCTCACCGAAATGGCTTGGAGGTATACTTATCGTGTCCTTTACTGTGTGTATATAATACAATCGCTCACCTAAGGGTTAAAAGTCATACTCTGTTTAGCAGTTAACTAATATAAAAGTATCGTTACCTTATCTTTCCACTTCTTGAAATGCTTACTACATTGACTCCGACACTTTTCAGGCCTCTTTTGAGCTTTATGTCATTTGTGCAGACTGCACTACCATTCTTTTCTGAACGCTTCTCTATCCATGCATCTACATACTCAGAGGAATCGTCGATGTGAATATTCGAGCTAGTAATGTACGCAAGTGCTATGGCAGCTTCAGGTCTCATCTTCATCTTCGAATTGGCAAACTTCTCAAGTTCGCGCACCACACCCTTCGATATTATCTGCATATGATCTGGCATGCTATCCCTAAGAGATTCAAACACGTTTCTCTTATTCACGAACCCGAACAGTATAGAGCTTGTGTCAACAAGCACCTCCATCTCCATGCAAAATTATTTATGTATTAAATCTATAAATAATGCTGTTTTTATGGCCATAGACATGTATGCTGAAGAGCTAATATCCTCATTTGAACATCCTGAGCACAAACGGGAAATGGCCAATGCGACCAAGAGCGTGCATGACGACAACATATCGTGCGGCGACAACATAACAGTATACTTGCGCATAGAAGGCAATGAAATAAAAGATGCATCCTTCGAGGGATCCGGCTGCGTCATATCCATGGGATCCGCGGATATGTTAATAGATAAGCTAAAGGGCAAAAAGCTCTCAGAGATAGAATCGATGAAAAGGCAGGATCTTCTGAAGATAATAGGCATAGACCCCGGGCCGGTGCGCATGCATTGCGCCACATTGTCACTGCGTGCAGTCAAGAAGGCGGTTTTTGAATACGAGAACAAAGCAGTAGACCGTGATACCAAAGAGCTCTAAATTATAAAAACATTATCTGCCGTTCTGTTATTTCAGTAGATGTCAGAGGACTAATATCATCACGGATCAGAAATACCTCGTTTCATCACGCAACAACATATCACTTGATGTTATTATATTTTGTGTATAACTAGCCCCGGTCGGATTCGAACCGACGTACATGGGTCCAAAGCCCATGGTCCTTGGCCACTAGACGACGGGGCTGCGGTAAGTTATGCACGCATCTGGTATAAAATTCAGTAGGACTTGGCGAAGTACGCAATTAGGTCTGTTTCCTTGCCACAGTATATGCACTTGCCTTTCTTCTTTTCACCAAACGGTATGACTCTGTTTGTGGCTGTAGTCTCATCTTTTATTTTAGCCTCGCATTCAGCACTTCCGCACCAGTTTGCCTTCACGAATCCTGTGCCTATGTCAATCTTGAACTTTTCGTAACTGTTCGCAATGAATATCCTATCCTTCATGGCCTGCCTGTTCATCTTTAATATATTTTTCTGAATATCCTTCATCAGTTTTGATGTAGTTATCACCGCATCCTCGCTCTTTACCTTGAGTTTTTCTCCAGTATCCCTCCTTGCAAAAACATAACTTCCTTCTTTGAGATCACGCGGTCCTATCTCTATGCGCAGCGGCACTCCGCGCAATTCCCAGTAGTTGAATTTATAACCTGGTGACCTCTCTGCTCTATCATCAAACTTGACTGACAGACCCTTCTTTTCAAGCTTATGCTTAAGATCATCCGCAGCTTTCCATACAGCTTCCCTATCTTCATCAGAGTAGAATATAGGCACTATGACTGCCTGTATTGGTGCTATAAGTGGCGGAAGTATAAGCCCTTTGTCATCGCTGTCCAGCATTATCAAGGCTCCTATTATCCTAGTAGAAAAGCCCCAGGATGTCGTATGCACGTTCTGGTTCTTGCCTTCTTTATCTAGGAAGCTTACGCCGAAGTGCTTAGAAAAGCTCTCGCCAAGATAGTGTGATGTTGCAGATTGAAGGGCCTTGCCATCCGGCATTATGGCCTCCACTGTTGTTGTATATACTGCTCCTGCAAATTTTTCTGAATCAGACTTCATGCCCCTTATGACAGGTATAGCCAGATACTTCTCGAATATGTCAGTATAAAATCCAAGAGCGAGCATGACCTCACGTTCCGCCTCTTCCTTTGTGGCGTGCGCCGTATGGCCCTCCTGCCAGAGGAATTCCGAGGTTCGCACAAAAAACTTTGTGGCCTTTATCTCTCCTCTCATCACATTGCACCACTGATTCAACAGCAAAGGAAGATCCCTCCAACTCCTTATCCACTTGCTCATAAAGTTGTATATCATTGTTTCTGAAGTGGGTCTGACTGCAAGGCGCTCTCCTAGTTCACGATTACCGCTTTTGGTCACCCAGAACAGCTCAGGTGCAAATCCCTTTATGTGCTCGGATTCTCTTGAGAAGAAGCTCTCAGGTATAAGAAGAGGAAAATATGCATTCGAGTGGCCGGTCTCTTTTATCATCTTGTCGAATACGCCCTGCAATTTCTCCCATATGGCATAGCCATACGGCATTATTGCCATGGTTCCTTGCACAGGGCCGTAATCCGCAAGTTCTGCTTTGACTACCAGCTGCGTATACCACTCGGAGAAGTTCTCGCCTTTTTTGACAGTTATGCCCTTCTGTTCTTCTTCATTTCCAGATGCCACATGAACACCTTTGCTCTACTTAACCTTTTTCCTCAAGTGTCTATTAAGCTTTGCGTCTGCGTTTAAAGTTTTCATGCCACTGTTACTATGCAAGGCCTTCAATGCATCAACACTCTCATAACCAGAGACGCAGCCGCGAAATGCATCCCTTATCACATGCTCTCTCTTCCCATCCACCAACATCGCGAGTATTCCTGCCCGCTCTACCTTGCATATTGCATTATACTTGGCTTCTCCACCTCCTCTGCCATTTGTGCCATTGTCCTTTCTAGACATCAATATGAACGCATCAGCATGTACGGCGCATGCTACTCTAGAAGACAACCCATCATTATCACCAAGCGTTGTGCGTTTAGTGGTTATCCTGTCATTCTCATTGATTATTGTTACAATTCCCTGACTAAAATCTATATTTATTGGTCTGACTACCTTCCACATTATGTGTAATCCGGTAGCGAACTCATGTTTCGTCAGTAGGAGTTGGCTTACCTCTATTCCCCATTCGTCAAACATCTTGAGATATGTACTCATGAGCTTAGGCTGGCCGACTCCGGCAGCTGTCTGCGCATCCCTTCCTGCCTTTATTCCGACACCAACAGCACCAGATGTTACTATCGCTACATTCCGGCCCTCTTTCTTCAAGGCAGATACATCCTCAACAAGCGCGCTCATTACTTTAGTATCGATACCACGGCCATCCATTATGCTGCTTGTACCTATCTTTATGATAAGCGTACGTGCTTTCTGAAGTCTCAGATACCTACTATCATATTCGCTGCCAAGGCAAGAAAAAGCGCCGAGTGAACTGGTAGCCGGAATGGCTACAGCGTCGGTTGGAAGGCATCAACGTTCATACTCAACATCTTTGCAGTTATAGGCACAGTCATGTATTTATTGCTTGTGTGCAAATGTCAGATCGCAAAAAGCGCAAAGCGAATCAGACGCATCTAATGTGATTGTAGCTTAACTCAAAAACAGTATTCCTGACTTGCTAATACTATATGCAGGTAAAAAACGATGTACGTGTCCTTTTACAATCCCATCTCCGCAAGCTTCAGGCCAAGGAATCTGCGATTCTTGAAGTGCACAGCATTTATGCCTACTCTTTTCGCTCCGCGTACATTCTCAAGCCTGTCATCTATGTACACAGCCTCTTCAGGCTTGATGTGCATCTTCTTTAGCACATGCACGTATATACGCGGATCTGGTTTTCTCATGCCCAAGTAGCATGATTGGAACTTGTAATCAAACAGATCCATGTCAAGTATTTTCGCAGTATAAAGATATCGTGACTCGTCTATATTAGTAAGGAACGCTGTCACATGTCTTTTATGCAGCGAATCCACGAGCTTAAGCATAGCCATATCGAGCTTTACCGTTTTCTTGTAAAATGAGAACCAGTCCATCCTGCCAGTTTTTATATCGAGTTTCTTTGCAACAGCAGCATTGAACTCAGTTATGCTTATCTTACCGCTTTCGAGCAAGGGAAGCTCTTTGCTTTCTACAGCTCTCTTAACAAATTCATGCTTCTTGCCACTTATCTCCGCAAGACGATGATAATACTGGTCATTTGTGAATTTTACAATAACTCCGCCAAGGTCAAATATAACTGCGCGTATCATCAAATCACGTAAACAATCTACAAATATCCTTAATATCCTTTCTGAATGACAGACCAAAATTAGCAGTAGCACTTAAATTTTGGTAATACTAATAATAATCGTGGAAACATGTCCATCGCCATAGACCTGCTCTTCATGATAGCTATAGTATTTCTAGCATTTGTGTTGTTGTCAGCGGTATTCGGGAACATAAACAACGCCATAGGCGGTTTCGAAGGACTTCTGGGAATAACCCCCAGCAATGGCGCATATCCATATTCTACCAACACTTCCGGCAACGTATCAACCCTCACAGTTAATCCAGTAACAATAAATCAGAGTGTACTGGCCGGATATGTTCTTAATCTTATAAACAACGACCGCGCAAAATACGGCTTATCTCCTGTGACATTGTCTAATGAAGCATCCGCGCAGCAGCACTCTGAAAGCATGCTCCAAAACAACTACTTCAGCCACTGGGATCTTTTGGGAATGAAACCCTATATGAGATACACACTTGTCGGTGGCAACGGCTCTGTTACTGAGAATGTGGCCTACGAATCAGCTAGGCAATGCGGCGCATTAGGCTGCACAGGCACAATAAATCCCGAAGCATCGCTAAGCGCAATGGAATACAGCATGATGTATAACGATTCGATATGCTGCAACAACGGCCATCGCGACAATATACTGGATCCGAACCATAACCAGGTTAGCATAGGCGTAGCATATAACAGCAGTACGATATATTTAACAGAGGATTTCATCGACAATTACATAAGCTGGTCTGCAAACACTCCGACGTATGGCAGCAATGATGAAGTATACCTTGATGGCAACGTAACCCCCGAATATCCGATATCACAGATTTATGTTTCATACGATCCGCCTGTTGTAAACTATACTTCACACAGTGTGCCGTCTGGACCATACAGTTACGGTACAGATGTTGCCGGAGTAGTAAAAAGCAGCATGTACTACTACAAAAACATAAGTACAATAATTGCCGATACTTATTATACTCGGGGCAGCGCGTTTTCTATTTCTTTCAATATAAAGAATCTTATCTCGCAATATGGTGCAGGAGAGTATACCGTAATGTTTATACTCAACAGCAGCAAAACTAACGGCACCTTCATCGGCTCGACTTATACTATTTTTATAGACAAGCAGGGCAACCAATACATACCCACGTATGTATAATTGGGCAACCGAAATGCATCAAAATCCTTTTTAATGGCCGCACTTTGTTTCTATATCATTGTAAACCATAAGTCTGAAAGTGTATTTATAAGTGCACAGCAAAATATATGGGGGTGGGGAAATGGCCGTCTGGTCGAAGTTTGACAAGCGTGCGGAAACCGGTGAGGATACAAGGATACATTTAGGTGTGCAAAAAGCGAAGCAGACACTTAAGAATAATGGTATACCACCCCATATTCATGGAAGAAAATGCATGAATCTTTTGAGGCATGTTCTATACAAAGATGAGGAAACACTTCTTGAAGCAAAGCAACATGCCGTTCAGTCCTTATCTCCAATAAGAGTTGTAGCTACAAACAGGCGTTTGATAATAGTGTATCCTTCGTTCTGGGGCTTGTGGACTGGATATGACCTCATTTCGCCAACTACCTACGCAATTCTCCCATACAAATACATAATAGGCGTATCTATGTCGCGTGGCAAGATGTTGTCTTCTCTAAAAGTACATACGAGCGGCTCAGTTGATACTGGATCTCAAGTACATGACAACAGCGAAGTTCAGGGCATAATCACTGAGAATGCCATAATTATGACAAGGCTCTTAGAGGAGATAATCGAGTACATAGAGGATATACGTGAACCGGACACGCACAAGCACAACCAGACATTGAAAAACAACCTTGTCGATTTGCAGGAAGCACAAAAGATAATCGAAGAGCATGGCAGCAAGTTCATATGGATTGGAATAGAGCCGGCAGCATACATAAGCAAACTGCTCGGAGTTCCAAAAGAAACAATATTAGTGATAAATCCTACAAATGCGAACAGCTACACAGAAGAAGAAGCCACAGCCCTTGACTATTGTATAATAATCAGCTACGACGGAATTCTTTCAACACATCTGTCTACGCTCTTAAAATATAAATTCGGTACAGATATATATGTACTTGAAGGCGGAATAGACAAGATAATT
Source organism: Microcaldota archaeon (assembly GCA_027340645.1). Lineage (GTDB taxonomy): Archaea > Micrarchaeota > Micrarchaeia > Micrarchaeales > CABMGC01 > JAJZOD01. The sequence goes on along the minus strand of DAHWQN010000007.1, from coordinate 1,156 downwards.
GAAGATACAAGGATAGCGAGAAACTACCCTAACTTGTATGCGTGAGACGTGTTACTGCAATTTGCGTAACGTCCAAGTTCCACGCCCTTATCTAACTACGAAGGTCTTTAGCTCATGTAAAATAATCTTGTGGACATTATTTCGTATCCTTCTTCCTTGACATGTCCATCAGATAATTCTCCAGTTTTGCCGATGTATGTGAGAGCTGTTCATACCTTTTCCGCGCATCACCATGGCCCATCCTGACTATATGCTCACTCTTTCTGTTTATTATATTGAAAGGAGGTATCTTGTATGCATTTTTGTCATCAAGAATGAACCTTTCATGCTGAGTTGCTGACTCTTTAGGATCCATAATACGCATCTCAAACTCAATGCCGCTTCTGTGGAGCTCTTGCATCATATCCTTGTAATCCCATTCAAAACCGGTGTTGAGCATCTCCGACGATGTTATTACGCTTATCGATTTTATTCCTGAGGCACCTTCCGGAAGAAGACGGTGGAGATTTGCCAGAGCCGCCGAGTTAAAGTGCTTGTCAACTATGCGTATGCTTCCTGACATGCTACCGAATAGCTCTTCCTTTAGTTTTACTATATTGGAATACGGAGTTAACGGGTCTATGCTTATTCCGCGTATTCCCTTCCTTCCGGCAGCGAGTATGCGCATCCTGTACTCCATATAAATATCGAAGACTATGCAGATTGCAAGAGCTATATACGTGGCATAGAGATTGCTGCTTGCCAGGGTGAAGGAGTATGCAGAATGTATTATAAGCAACATGAATATGTACACTACTGCAAGCGCTCCGTGCAGCGGAAGATATCTTCTTATGAAGGACTCATACTTGCCAGTCCCGTGTGTGAACATTATAAGCGCCACGGCAAACATAATCACCCCTATCCCGATAAGTAGATAGGACTCCAGGGTTGTTTGGTACAGCACTCCTGTGTTCCCTGCAACAAACTGGAGTGCAGGTATCACTGTGTTGTTATATGCGTTGCTCTGTAGAAGTGCACCGGCTCCCGCGCCATACTGTATTGAGAACAGCTGATCTATGTACACGCCATTCGCAAGAAGAATAAGCGATGCGCTGACAAGAAGTATGCTAATTGTCCTGCTGTCATATGCCTGATCCCTATCCATGATATTATTATT
>DAHWQN010000079.1 GCA_027340645.1 Microcaldota archaeon | reverse complement strand
ACCTCTCCAACGGAGTATCTTGCTCTTACCTCAGTTATCTTCACCTTGACGGTATCTCCCTGCTTTGCATTCTTTACAAAGATGACATATCCGTCCTTCTTTGCAATGCCGTCACCCTTAGATGCTGTTGCTTCTATAGTCAGATCAAGCTCGTCGCCTACCTTTACCGGCTTTGGCAAAAAGTAGTTTGGCTTCATGCCCGGACGTCTCCCATCACCGCGCTCCCTGCCCATTCCTCTGCCCGATCCTGTCTCTTCATTCTGTGTCTCAAATTCTTCTTCTGACATGTTGTTTCCTCTTTGTGTAGAATCAGCGATATGCCTACTACACAGGTATTTGGCAGATTATCATTTATAAACTTATCGTTAGTTTGACATTATTTTGACAAAAAAATCCCCATGGGAAATGTTATAGAGAAAATTTAAATATCAGATTTTATCTAATGCCTATCCGATTGTATGGCTAAGGCGTATGTAAGAAACAGCCTAGAACGAACAGTGTTAGAGAACGACAACACAAAGAGGCGCGTCGTTGCAGAGGCACTGCAATCCATTGCTCGCGAGCTTCCGGTAAGATTAGAGGCCAGGGAAGCCATGGCTTTATCTGCAGCCTGCCTTAGAAACTCTGAAAATTTTAAGAGAGTAGGATCGCATAGAATCAGTAAAGAACACTTTTTTGAAAGAATAAACTCGGCGAATGTGCTTCTTGAGTTGGAAAGAGGCGTTGTATGGAATCAGGGTAACTCTCAGTTAATCAGAACTGCACGGGGCATGCTAATGGACTTCAGTTCGATGGATTTTTCGAACATGACGCTAATACCACCCCAATATACTGTAGGGGACAGAACAGATGCAGAAATAGCATTCGTAAAATCACAAATACAGGATATTAACAAAAACCCGCAACAGTTAATTATACATTTTGCAGATTTCACATCTTCTTCATTTGATGGAAGTGATATAACTGGCATAAGTTTTCATAATTCTAATTTTAGCGGGGCTTCTGTAACAAATGCTACAATTGCTAAAGCTGGATTGCATAGATGCAAGGGATACACGGTGAACTTTAATAATTCCACCATTAGGGAGTCGGAGATAGGCGGCTTTGAGCTCGGATTTGCTGAAATCGACAATTTTAAATTGGTGAAATGCGTTATAACTGGAATGCAGCTCGGAGACTATCCCAAAAGTGTCTATAATGCAGAAGGCAGATCAATAGTAAAGGTTTTTAGTGATATGACTACGACAAGCGTATTCGAAATTGGCTTTAGGAATACAGGTCTGGAGAATATTGAATTCAAGGGTATGATATTTGGTACAAACACACAGAAAGAGATGATTGAGGACATACGTACCAGGGCAAGTGAGGTCAGAACGGACGATTTGGAGCATATAATAACACAAAAATGCAGAGGTTATCCAATTTATATGGCAGCTAGAACTGCCAGGAGGATTACACAAAAACCTTAATGTCCACGCCTTGAATGATTAAGTATGCTGCTGAGAGTCTTGTAGATGTAATCGGGTTCTACTGCAACTAGCTTCTGATAAGGCTCTAGACCGCCTCCGACAGCACATGCATTTATGCCGGCAAACCTCGCTGCGAGTGTATCGGACGCCGTATCACCTAAGTACACGCACTTGTCTTTGCCTACTTTAAACTTGTTCACGGCTAATAAAATTCCAGTAGGATCCGGTTTGTACTTATCTATCGAACTTGCACTGAGCACAAAATCAAAGTAGTCTAGTACATTAAGCATGCGCAGCTCTGAAATAAGCCTATAGCTTTTTGAGTCGCTAAACAGTGCTATGGTTTTACCGTTGCTGCGTAGGTACTCTAAAAGGTCTATTGCGCCATCCCTTAGCCTTGGCGGGAAGAAGCGAACATATGTATCATAAAGCCAAGCGAACTTCCTGCTTTTTGATTCACTGATTGTAACACTCTTTACAACGGCGCGGTATTTCGCCTCGTTTCTTTTGATGTATTCTACATCATATCTTTTTGTGAAGAGACGTGAAGCCGCAATTATGAGGGAAGATGTACTCAAGGTGCCGTCCCAGTCGAATATAAAGAGGTCATTATCATCGATCATTGACATATGTTTAATAAGCTTGACAACAAATAAAATAGCATATGATGACACAGGTGATCGCGGAGCTTCGGCGATGAAGATAGGTAGGCGGTCTGATAACAGGTAAATAGGCATTGGATGGCAAGCGGAAATATAAGTGCGCTAGAGAGACTCAGGAAGTCAAGCATATCGGTTAGGGATATAGCTGCGCAGCTGTGGTGCGAAAAACAGATGGAGTTATACATACTCCATGGCACGCCATTTACCCAAGCAATGGCGATGGGAAGGCAGGTTCATGCTAAAGAGCAAGAGAAGGTATTTGTAAAGCTGCCTGTTGAACCGGTAACGTGGTTCGACAGGCTATACAAGTGGGCCTATGAGAACTATAATGGAATAATGAACATGCAAAAAAAAGGATATTGCAGGGAAGTGCGTATCTATGGCTCGATAAACGGATACAAGGTATCTGGGCAGATAGATGAGCTGCGCCTTGACAATAATAAGGTTGTAGTAGTTGAGGACAAGACTATAAGCGACATTGGAAGCAAAAATGGCGTAGGGCAGCGAGTTGATTCGGACAAGATGCAGCTCAGCATATACAAAAAACTCATTGATGACATAAAACATGGCAGTTATACATACGACAACTTTGCAAGGTCTTACGAGATAGAAGGTAAGACATTATCAGCGCAGTTCATACAGGGCATTAGAACATTAGGAATAAAGGACGAGTTGTTGAATTTGGATGGCATATACAAAAAGATGTTCGATGCTATTGCTAAGATGCCAGAAATTAGCGAAATTGTCCGGCTCAGATATTTAGACAGGAGCACAAATGAGCTTATAACAACAATGGATATGCAGTATGACAGGAAGAACCTTGATGCATACCTCTCTGATGCAATAAAGTACTGGTCTGGTCAGCGCGATGCAAGGCCTGTATCCGAAGAAAACAAGTCAAGATGCATGAGCTGCAAGTTCTTCGGAAAACAGTGCACAGTGTGGTGGAGGATACCAAACCAGCAGAGCAGCGCAACATGAGACTCTTTTAGAAAATGTTAATAAGACGTTTGCATTAAATATCAACTTGCAACAGTTTTTTGTTTACTAAACCGCTCCAAGTGTGAATATGCTCATAAAGGATATTGGGAGCACGCTGCCCAAGGAGGTCATTGAGTCTGCAGACTCAAGAGGGATAGTCTCGCTTACTC
>DAHWQN010000078.1 GCA_027340645.1 Microcaldota archaeon | reverse complement strand
ACGAACTTGCAAAGAAGGCAGCGAAAAATAAAGCAGTCGATAGATTTCCTTCTGAAAAAGGCTGGATTGAACTTTATCCTGAACTTCAGTTGACTGTGGGGGTCATAGAAAATCCGTACATCACCGGGGTGGAGGGATTTTTCATCCTGGAGAGTACGATTAACACGAACCCAATAGAAATGTTGAATGTATACAAACAAAGGGATGCCGCTGAAAAACTCATACGCAATCTGAAGGAAGGGATAGAAATCAGACCGATAAGACACTTCACCAGAGATGCAATAATAGGTTCGATCGTGATTGCCTTCCTTGCAGAATCTCTGATTAATTTGACACAACTTTCCTGCAAGAATCCACTCGTCAAGAACGTAAAACTCCTCAAGAAATACCTGACGAATTTGACACTGACCTTCGTTTACCCTGAAAACAGGTTCAAATTCCTGGTTGTAAGCAATGTTTCCCCTCCAATTTCGGAACTTTTCGGCGATTTTTGGAGAAAATATGAGTCAAAAGACCTTAATCTTCGCTGGTAAAACGGATTTGGCGAACTGGTTTAGAGAACAAGGTTACTGTGAAGTTTTAATTTGGCGAAGTTAGGTATTTAATAAACTTTAGGAACTTGGCATTTACTGTATCAGTAGAGAATTTGCTACTGAATGAGGTTATTGCCGCATTTCTACAACAACATAGACAAAGTAATCCGATATTATAACTTCAGGAGACCACACATGAGTCTTGTTAAAGACGGAAAACTATTGGGGCCATACGAAGCATTTGTGTTGCGCGGTGGCGTTATATTCATCCAGGAACACCAAAACCAAGCACATATGTGGTACCTTATCACCTGTCCTAAAAAGATTGCTGCAAGCCAGGAGGGGAAGTCGAATCCCCCTTTTCCGCTCTGCAGGCGGACGCATAGCCGATCTGCCATCCTGGCGCGAGTTAAACTGCTTGTGAAAGGTATATAAAGTATAAATAAGCAGATACTTATTATTAAGTGGTGTTTTTATGAAGGTAGCATTCGAACCGGTGCCAGGGGAATTCGTATCAAGAACAAGTTTCTTCGACTACAAAGAGCCATTGACAGAGGCTCTTGCAAAGATCAAAAAACATGGAGCTGTGGTAATAACTAAGAACGGCGAGTATTATGGTGTTGTTGACAGCAGGTCAGTGGTAAGGAAATCTATAAGGATAAGCAAGAGCACAGCAATAAGCAGCTTTGCCGCAAGGGTGCCAATGCTTGACAGCGACACGAGCATAGAAAATGCAATACATAAGTTTTACATGTCGAGCGCCACTGCGCTGCCTTACTATGAAAAGAAAAAGATATCAGGCATAGTTAACAGGAGATCAATGCTAAAGGCCATACTGTCGCTTCATATGTTATCTGACTACAAGGTGCAGGATGTGATGTCTACGCCTGTTGTCGCGATAGATTCAAACGCAACTGTCCCGAATGCACAATCAATCATGCGCCGCAGCAACCTGAAACATCTTGTTGTGCTATCCAACGGCAAGCTCGATGGTGTACTGACGAGCAGGCACATACTGGAAGGTGCGGGCTCAACATTGTCCAGGCTCCCGGAGAAGCGCACAGTGGCGCGTGAAGCTGCAAAAGTAGGTGATATAGCAGAACAGAACGTTTACTCAATTGAACAGGATGAAGGAGTAGACGCAGCAATACGTAGCTTAGTTGAGAATAAGGTGTCATCCTTAGTGGTGACGAAATCCGGAATGCCATCCGGCATAGTCACAATACGCGACATATTTGAGATGGTATCCGCAGGATCCTCCAATCTCGGGGAGGACATAATAATATCCGGCCTTGATGACTACACTACCGAATTCAGGGATGATATAATGTCAGAGCTTGAAAGGCTCGAGAACAAGATAAACAAATTCCATAAGTTTGGCGTAAGCAGCATAACGTTTAACATAAAGAGGCACCGCGCCAAGAACTACGAGATGAAGATAAGGGTGTGGCTTTCAAAGCGGGGCGTAGTATCTTCATCAGCATCAGGGTTCAGCCTTGAAGGTACACTGCGCACTCTCACTGAAAATGTATACAATTCAATCAAGGAGAAGAAGGAAGTAGTGTACATGCACAAAAAACATGATGGGGGCAGTGAGAATTATGAAGAGTAGGTGTACAGTGCTTACACACAACAAAAGCAGGTTGCAGTCAAGCTTCGAGCTCCTAATAACCCTGTCGCTCGGGCTTGTTATACTATTCCCTCTCATAATTATAGCTTTTATACAGCTGTCCAATGCAAACGTATCTGTGTCATCAATACAGTCCCAGCAGGCAATCAGCAAGATAGCGGGCGTTGTGTCGCTTGTTGGTTCTGAAGGTTATCCAGCAAAACAGTTCGTGCAGATACAGGTGCCTCCAGGAGTGGAGAACATATACGTAGGAAACACGCTGAATGGAGTGGGGCATTCAATAACTTTTGTAGTCAGCACTTCTTCTGGTCCATCCTACATAAACCAGTACGTTTCTATAAATGTGAGCGGTAACCTTGGCAGCATAGTAGGCCAGGGATCTTACCTAATAAACGTAAGTGCGCAGTCTCAGTGTCCGTCTTATACGGACCTGCAGTGCGTTTACATAACACCGGTGAGTTGAGGCATGGGGTCGGCAAAGGCGCAGATAGCACTAGAATTTGTTATAATATTCTCGCTTGTTGTAATAGTATTCCTCTTCTTCTTTGCTCTAATAGTGTCGCAGCGCGCATCGGTGCTAAACCAGCAGGAGTTTTCTCAATTGCAATTAATAGCGCAGGATATAGCGCAGCAGATAAGCCTTGCTGCATCTGCAGGCTCTGGCTATTTTTCTAACTCATCGCTTTACAGTTATATAGGCTTGCCAATAGCAGGAATGAACATAACTTCCAGTGGCCTTGTAACTGTAACGTCGCAGATAGGCACGCAGAACTCCATAGCGCTCGCTTACGCAAAGGCCAGGGATGTGGTTGTTAATGGACCACTAAGCTCCAACTTCATATCCGTACAAAATTATTTGGGAAACATATGCGTTGACTCCAACTGCTATAACCTGACAAATCAGGCGAGTTCGGTGCATCTGTCATCCATACCTGCGACACAGAATGGCATATACGGGTATCTGCTCCAGGCCAAGGCCATAAGCGCAACAGGAAATACAATAGGAAACACGCTTATCGGTTTCCAGACTACGCTTGGAAATTTTACTGACAGCAATGCCATGTGGTTCACCAACTACACCAACGCAAATGGTATTGCAAAAGCATTTATATACCAAGGTGGGTCTAGCGGACTTGCA
>DAHWQN010000077.1 GCA_027340645.1 Microcaldota archaeon | reverse complement strand
TATATACACTTTCCGAAAAACGCCCACTACTCAAACTTTTTAGCAAGTTATATAAATATTATTGCTAAATACATACCATGCTTGGCTTAAAAGTTAGAGTGAGCGCCTGCTTTTTACTGGTGTGTGATTGGTAGATAAAGTTGATAATGAGATGGTTCCGACACACTCGCTCATCAGTGCAAAAGATGCAAATGAGATGCTGCATGATATGCACTTGAAACACGACAACCTCCCGAAAATATACAATACAGATCCGCAGGCTGTGCTTTTGGGCGCAAAGCCAGGAGATATAATAAAAGTAAAAAGGCATGATTACGGCAGTGCATACGAGAGCTACAGGCTTGTCGTAGAAGAGTAATATTCAGTAAAGTAAGTTCCGGAATGTTCCGGGTTGATCCGATGGAGGACAAGAATCTATTATTGAGCTCGTATCTGACGCCTAGCATGCTGGTCCAGCACCAGATAGACAGCTTCAACAGATTTCTAGACAATGGAATAATGAAGGCTATGGGCTCACAAAACTTGATAGAGCCTAGTGTAGAGGGTTTTGCGCTTAAGATAGGAAATGTACGCATAGGCAATCCCTCCATAATAGAAGCCGACAGTTCACGCCGCAGCATAATGCCTAACGAGGCAAGACTCCGCAACATAACTTATGCAGCCCCTATATATATGGAAGTAGTGCCTGTGATACGCGGCATTGAGAAGACTGCAAACTACGGAGAGGTATATGTCGGCGATCTTCCGATAATGGTGCGCAGCAACGCATGTAACATGAAGGGAGTAAGCAGGACGCAGCTCATAGAGAACGGCGAGGATCCAGATGACCCGGGTGGGTACTTTATAATCAAGGGAGTGGAGCGCGTGCTGATAGGTCTTGACGATGTAGCATCCAACCGCATAATAACAACTAAGGAAAAGAAGGGAAGCGAGGTCAAGAGCCGCGTGTTTTCATCTACTCCGGGCTTCAGAGCCCGTTGCGTAGTCACAAGAAATCAGAATGGCCTATTCTCTGTCGATTTCCCTACTGTAAGCAGAAGCTTGGAGTTCACACTGCTGCTAACTGCCCTCGGAATGTCTGGAAAGGACATAATCAACTACGCCGGAGACATGCTGCCATTCAAAAACGACTTACTTCTCAATACCGAGCTCAGCACAATAAATAAACGCGATCCGGAGAGCAAGGCATTGCATGTGTTAGACTCATCGGAGGCGTTCCTCGAGATAGGAAAGCTTGCAGCACCAGGCCAGGCCAAGGAGTATCAAATGAAGCGGGCCGAGATGCAGTTCGACAGTTATCTGCTGCCACATATCGGTGCAGGAGTAGAGACTCGCATAGAGAAGGCAAAGTATCTGCTGGAGATGGCAAAGAAGACAACTGCCATAGCAAACAGGATGATACGCCAGGATGACAAAGACCATTATGCAAACAAGCGTACAAGATTCTCTGGCGAGCTCATGGAGGAGCTTTTCGCATATGCATTCCGTTTCTTCCTCAAGGAGGTAAAGTATCAGATAGAGCGCATGAGCGCAAGAGGCAGAAGGCTCAGCATGCAGTCCATAATAAGCCCTGACACACTTACGGAGAAGATAGCATATGCCATGGGCACCGGAACCTGGGTAGCAGGCCAGACCGGAGTTTCCCAAGTGCTTGACAGGACAAATCTGATAAGCACTTATGCGCATCTGCGCAGGGTCAAGAGCCCATTGGCTAAGAAGCATCCGCATTTTAGGGCGCGTGATGTTCATGGAACACAGTGGGGCAAGATATGCCCGGCAGAGAGCCCAGAAGGCCAGGAAGTAGGGCTCACAAAGTATCTAGCTCTGATGGCAAAGGTTACCGTCGGTGCAGAAGAGAAATCGGCAGAGGAAGAGATACGGAAGCTTGCCGATATAAAACCTATATAGTTGATGTTTATGGACGCAAAAAAGGCATACGTTTATCTGAATGGAAAGGCAATAGGTTACATAACGGATCCAGTGAAGTTTGTTGCAGAGGTAAGAAACTCGCGCAGAAAGGGACAGATATCTGGAGAGATAAATGTTGCATATTCAGACAAGATAAACAGCATCAATATAAACACGGATCGTGGAAGGATACGCAAGCCTTACATAATAGTTGAGAACGGTAAGTCGCGCATGACACCGGAGCTCAAGGAGAGGCTCAAGAAAAAGGAGATAAACTTCAGCTATCTTGTCAGGAATGGCATTATAGAGTACCTTGATGCAGAAGAGGAAGAGAACTCATTCGTTGCAATAGAAGAGAGTTCTATAACAAATGCCCATACGCACCTAGAGTTCGACCTCACCGCAATATTCGGATTGTCTGCAAACCTCGCGCCGTATGCCGAGCACAATGCCATAGCAAGGCAGGCAATGAGCGTAAACTACATGAAACAGTCTGAGGGCCTTTACGCAACTAATTTCAACCAGCGCTTTGATTCGCGCACCTACGTGCTGTTCTATCCTCAGGCGCCGCTCATCACTACAGTACCATATGATGCTCTTGATATAAAGCGCCACGCATCCGGACAGAATCTTGTTGTTGCGCTTTCAACTTATTACGGATACAACATGTCGGACGCATTAGTGATAAACAAGGCAGCTATAGACAGGGGTGTCGGGCGCAGCATGTTTTATAAGTCATACGCAGATGAGGAGCGCAGGTATCCGGGCGGCCAGCGCGACAGGTTCAGAATGCCTCCTGCAACTTCTGAAGGTTATATGGGAGAGCATGCATACTCAAAACTAAGTGAAGACGGCCTCGTAGAGCCAGAAATGGCTGTGGAAGAGGGCGATGTCCTTGTCGGCAAGGTTGCCCCTCCGCGTTTCCTAGAGGAAAATATAGGTGCTTCAGGTCTTGAAGAACGCATGCGCGATGACTCAGTTGTCCTTAAACCAGGAGAAAACGGAGTTGTGGACAGCGTGCTGTTCACTGAAACCCCGGGAGCTACGCGTACAGTGCGTGTGCGTATACGCAGCATAAGGGTACCTGAAAAGGGAGACAAGTTCGCAAGCAGGCACGGTCAGAAGGGAGTAGTTGCGCTTATAGCAAATCCGGAAGACATGCCATTCACTGAATCCGGAATAGTACCCGACGTCCTGCTTAATCCTCTTAGTATACCATCGAGGCTTACGTTCGGTCATCTGCTTGAGGAGATAGCAGGAAAAGCAAGCGCTATTTCAGGATCAATATTTGACGGCACTGCGTTCACTGAATCGGGGAAGGATCGACTTAAGCAGTATGGAAATATTCTGAAAGAGCAAGGGTTCGATGAGCACGGAGACGAGACCCTTTACGATGGCATGACAGGCCGTCCGTTCAAGGGCAAGATATTCTCCGGAGTAACTTACTATTACAGGCTAT
>DAHWQN010000076.1 GCA_027340645.1 Microcaldota archaeon | reverse complement strand
AGCATTGGTGCAGATTCTGATATTGATATTTATACTTTACAAATCGGCATTTTTAGTGGTCGCGATACTCGCTGTATTGACCATGTTTTATGGCAACATAGCTGCGCTTGCACAGAGGAACTTAAAGAGGCTGTTGGCTTACTCTTCAATATCTCAGGCAGGATATGTATTAATAGGGATAGCAACTTATTCCCAAGAGGGACTTTCTGGAGCTTTATTCCAGATTTTCGCTCACGGCTTCATATTCATCGGCATGCTTGCCATTGTCGCGTGGCTAGAGACACGCAACAAACAAACGGTGGATGACATAGTTGGACTTGCCCGCGAGAACCGCCTTGCAGCATTTGCCTTCTCACTATTCATGCTCTCGCTGATCGGCCTTCCATTCACAACAGGCTTTGTTGGGAAGCTACTTATATTCCTGAGTGCAGTGAACTCAGGGCTACTGTGGCTTGCGCTGCTCGGCATAGTAAACAGCATCGTATCAGTTTATTATTACGCCAAACCCATAATGGCAATGTATGCCTCTACGGAGAAGAAGAGACATGTAGTAATGCCTACAGGCGTAGCTGTTGTAGTTGCGCTCTGCCTTCTTATTACACTAATCTTTGGCATATATCCACAGCCTATGATAAACCTTGTGACTGCTGCAGCTGCGCATCTTTTTGCGTAATGTTGATTCATGCTGCTTTCATTGACGCCAAGATGAATTTGCTTATAGCAGATTTTTAGCGTATCTGTGCTCAGTGTATCAGCAGGAATGGTGCAATTCCTAGAATAATTGTAGATGCGGCAAGGAAGATGCCGGTGTAATAAACCCTTTTTGGAATTATTTCTACAGGGGTAGTTGCCTTACCTGACATAAATACCTTTTCTGTTATCCAAAACAGCAAACCTGCAAGAATAAGTATTGCTGCCAGTGGCAGGAATGCGGATACGCCGAAAACAGAGTATGTGCCTATAAATATTAACAGATCACCTATGAAGCCTGATGTGAGCGGAAGCCCGGCTATTGCGAATGCACCGAACACGAATAACCATGCGGCCGGCCTGAAGTTCCTTATTATGCCTTTCAGGGCTTTTATCTCAAGAGTGCCATATGCCTCGAATATCGACCCGGCTAGAAGAAACAGCAATGACACGGCAAGGCCGTGGGCAAGCATAGCGTAAAGCGCACCGTTAAGCGCCTGTGCGCTTCCCGAAACAACAGCAAACACAACTATACTCATCTCTGTTATGCTCATATACGCAATCATGCGCTTGATGTTGTGCTGGCGCATTGCCACAAGCGCTGCGTATATGGATGACAGTATGAAAAGCGCAGCCATCGGAACTGCGTATGATAATGCAATCGGCAGCATCGTTACAGTTAATATGAACCCGTAGCCACCGAATTTAAGCATTACTCCTGCAAGAACCATGCTTCCGGTTGTAGGGGCTTCTGTATGTGCATCTGGAAGCCAGCTATGAAATGGAAATACAGGTGTCTTAATGGCAAATGCCGTAAAGAGCAGAACAAGGGCATACAGCTGCATTGGTGCAGGCATGCTTGCTGCATTGCTTATTATGGAGCTTATATCAAAAGTATGTGGCGTAATGCCCGTGTATATCACAAGGAAACCTAGAAACAGGAGCATACTCGACACTATTGAGTACACTATGAACTTAATTGCTGCTTGGCGCCTGTTTAGATTGCCAAATAACAGGATTATAAAGAACATAGAGAATTCAGCGATCTCCCAGAACAAGTACAGGACAAGAAGATTGGATGATAGGAAAAGCGCAATTGACGATCCTTGTACTAGTGCGAAAAGCACAGCATATATACGCTCGTTTTCCTTTATAAAATTATTAAATACCAGAGATGCAGCAAAGAACACAAGTGCACTCATGAGAACCAGTATGAGTGATATGGAATTGATCTGCAGGCTGAAATTCACACCAAGTATCGATATATAACCATAGCTAAAGCTCAAGGTGAAATTTGCCGCAGCCAGATATATAAGCACAAGCGCAAGGACAAGCACAATTGAGGATGTGATAATTTGCGTGGTTCTTATGCCTTGTTTTTCAAAAAATAAAATTGGGATTATTGAAATAAACGGTATAAGTACCAGTAGTGGAAGGATAGGAAGGACCATATATGCACCGATAGCACTAAACTAAAAGTATAAAAGTATTTAAAGTAAAGTGTAAATGGTGATTCTGTGGAGGAATCAGGAAGTGAGATTAAAAAGCCAGTTGTTCAGCACATCAGAAAGTATACTGTGCGGCAGCTTTTAGATGGAAGCGCGAAAGACGGGGATGTAGTTGACTTAGAGGACAGTGTATATAGGGTATTCAACAAAATCAGGTTTAACAGAAATGGGGTAGCAAGGACTAGTAGAATAGTAGTATTCGGCAGCGAAGGTGACAGCATAAAGGTAACATTTTGGGACAGGTCCGCTGATATGATTGATGCCGCAATGGTGCAGAGAAAAGATAGAGCTATAGCTACAAACATGAAGTTCATGAGTGAAGATATGGAACTTCAGAGCACTAATTCTACATTTATATCAAGGCTTATGCCCGCAAAAAGCGCTGTGACTGACTTTTCACAGTTACACCGCAGCGAAAAAAATATAGACATTTCAGGGAGGATTCTGGCAGTTGGCCAGATAAGGTATTTCAAGAATCTTAGCGGCAAGGACAGCGGTGTGTCCGATTGTACTGTAACAGACGGCAAGATAGAGTCAAGGCTTGTTTTGTGGGGCTCGTCAAGCGCATGTTCTGGCGAGATGCATCCGGGTGATTATGTAAAGGCAGAGTTCGTCTCTGTAAAAAATACCGAAAATGGCATTGAAATAACCGCAAACGATTCAGCCAGGGTGCTCCTTGGAAGAAAGCCAATTTGACAACAATAATCATTTATACAGAAATTTTCAGAGTCCAGAGTCTATTGTATTGTCCCTTAATTAGTTCCTCTCGGAGTTTCGACGTCATTTTTCCACCAAATTACTATCACGCTCAAGCTCACGCTTGAGCTTGAGCCATGCCCCTTCCCACGCATTCTTTGCATATGCATAGCCCCTAGCATATGCAGTGCCTTTCCTCAGTTCAGGCCTCATCTTTTCATAATATGCAATCAACGGTGTCCTGAGGTGTCCATTCTCCTCAAGACTCATATGGGGCCGGACCTCGTTATAGAACTTCACTGCCTCGGCAAGAGAGCACTTCTTCCAGTTCATTATACCCTTGATGGTACCGCAGAGTTTTTCCTGCTTTCCGTTTGTTTGCGGATGTTTGACCTTTGCAAGAACATGATTTACACCATAGGACTGGATATGGTTCCTGAATCTGTACTCATTGTTCTCATCGATGCAGAACTGGCTTCCATGGTCTGTCATTATTTCCTTCGGATTCACATTCCATAAC
>DAHWQN010000075.1 GCA_027340645.1 Microcaldota archaeon | reverse complement strand
GAAAAGGTAGAACGCAGCTCCAAATATGGCAATTATAACCACAACTACTATTGCAGACCGCACTAACAAATCCATGCTTATCACTAATACTTGTATATATAAAAATATGTCTATAACTATGCGCAAACACTAAGTTTTAAATAAATATATTCCAAATGCTAATTCATGACATTAATGTTCAACCTTTACAGGTAAGTCTTATGGATGTTTTAATATTGTGCGGGGGATTTGCAAAAAGGTTGGAGCCGATAAGCCTGTTTATACCAAAGCAGCTTCTCCCAATACGCGGAAGACCTCTCATAGATTATATAGTGGATAATGCGTTATCACTCGGAGCGAATAAGATAGTAGTGTCAACCAATAAGCGCTTCTCAGACCAGTATGAGTACTGGCTGGCAAACAAGAAGTGTTCTGGAACTGAAAATATGCAGTTAGTGATAGAGCCAACCCTTAACAATAACCAGAAGTTCGGTGCCATACGCGGAATAGAGAACACAATACGCGCGGCAAAGCTCAAAGATGATTTGTTGGTTGTAGCGGGAGACAACTTCTTTGATTTCAGCCTGCTTGGCATGGCCGGGCATTTCGAAAAGAGCAGGAAGCCAACTATCTGCGCATATGATGTAGGTTCATTGGAAAGCGCCAAGAATTTCGGAGTACTTAACATAGAAGGAGATGTGGTGAAAAAGTTCAATGAGAAGCCCGAGAACCCTGAATCAACGCTTATAAGCACAGGTATATATTTATTCCCGAAGGATCTCCTGAACGAATTCGGCGAGTATCTGAAAGACGGTAACAATCCCGATGCGCCAGGGTATTTTATAAAGTACCTGGTAAGCAAGCACGAAGTCCATGCAGTCATACCTAGAGGCAACTGGTATGACATAGGCACTCTTGACGCGTACAACAAGGTATGCTTCGGTTGACGCAAGCTTTTTATTCCTTTAAAATAAATATCATCATGGAAACCAGCGAAGTACAAATCCATAAGCCTACTTTTCCAGAAGGCATTGAAGAACTTGCAGAGTTGCATTCGCATCTTGGAGGTTCAGTGGACCCGGCAGTGATGTGGGAGCTTGCTCACTCGCAAGGCACAAAGCTGCCAACAAAAAATTATTGGGACTTTGTAGAGCTGATAACAGCGAGTCCAGGGGTGCACAAGACACTTGACGATTATCTAAAATTATTCAAGTGGACAGAACTAATTCAATCAAGTCCGATATCAATCGAAAGGTCTGTTTACCATACCATCGCAGGTGCGTATCGGAAGAACAACATGACTCTCTGCGAGCTGCGTTTCAATCCGATGAAGAGAAATAGGGGTGGCGAGCAGGACCTTGATCATATAATGATGGCTGCAATACGCGGCCTGGATAGGGTACTGCTCGAGTATCCAGTAAAAGCAGGAATAATAATATGCCTTGACAGGACATTCTCATATAATCTAAATGAAATCCTATTCAGGAAAGCTCTGAAGTATCAGAATCGAGGCATAATCGGATTGGACTTCGCCGGGCCTCGAAATAAGGAGTTCAAGTACTCTGATTATAAAGACATATACAAGGAAGCGAGAAAGGCAGGACTTGGCCTCACCGTGCATGCCGGAGAAGATGAGGGACACACTTCAGTAGCTACTGTATTGGAGTATCTAGAACCGGATAGGATAGGCCACGGCATAAGGGCGACAGAGGACCAGAGCACAATGGATATGCTCGTGGAGCGCGGAACAGTTTTGGAAACCTGCCCCTCATCAAACCTAGACACGCGCGTAGTGAAAGATATGACTCAGATGCGTATGATATACAAGACGATAAAAGACAATCACATAAAATATACTATAAATACCGATGGTCCAGAGATGCTGATGACCAACTTAAGGAATGAAATGTATATGCTACTAAATAACAATGTTCTAGACAAAAGCGATCTTGTAAAAGCAAACAAGCAGGCATTTTCGTCTTCATTCATACGCTGAATAGTCACTAAAAATGCTGGCATATCCCAATCTGATAGTTGTGCGTAGCATGGTATTCGACGATGCTCGATGTGCATTATTTATCCCTTTCCCTTGTATTATCATAAGAGGATATGTTTATGGAAGGCGTTCGCAAAAAAGAGAAGGAACTTGCCCAGAAGCTCGCAGAGGGGGAGATTCAGCTGCACAAGCTTGAAGAGATTACCGACTCAAAGACCGCTGTAATGACAAGAAGGATGTTCATTGAGAAGGTATCAGGGCAAAGACTTGATGGAATAGGTTCATCAACCATAGATTATGACAAGATCCGTAACAGGAACGCAGAGAACGTCATAGGCGCAGTGCAGATACCAATGGGAATAGCCGGCCCCGTATCTGTAAACGGCGAGTACGCGAAAGGCGACTTTTATGTCCCAATGGCAACAACAGAGGGCGCTCTTATAGCCAGTGCAAGCAGGGGCATGAAAGGAATAACCCAGTGCGGCGGCGCCAATGTACGTATTATCGGAGATGCAATATCGCGTGCGCCGCTGTTCGAATTGGAATCTATTGAAGATTCTGCAAAGCTCAGCGACTGGATAAGCAAGAACGAAAAGGGCATAAAAGAAGCCGCAGATTCAGCAACAAAGTACGGCAGACTTAAGAAAATGCATACATTTATACTTGGAAATAATGTGTGGCTTAGGCTAGCGTTTGATACCGGCGATGCGATGGGCATGAACTCCGCCACGATAGCTTCGGAAACTGTATCGGAATACATCGAAAAGAACTTCAAAGGAGCAAAACTTGTTGCGGTATCGGGGAACATGTGTTCAGACAAAAAGGAATCCTATGTAAACGAGCTGCTCGGACGCGGCAAAAGCGTCATCGCAGATGTGCTGATAAATGAGGAAGTTCTTAAAAGCGTGTTCAAGACTACGGCCAAGAAGGCATGCAACACCAATATAAAGAAGAACCTGCTCGGAAGCTCACGTGCCGGAAGCAGCAAACATAATGCGCATTTTGCAAACATAGTGGCCGCGATTTTCCTCGCCACCGGTCAAGATCCCGCGCAGGTGGTGGAAAGCAGCTCCGGGTACACATGGACAGAGGAAAGGGGAAATGATCTCTATATATCTGTGACAATGCCATCTCTAGAAATAGGTACGGTTGGTGGCGGTACGCATATCGCCACGCAGTACGAAGCCCTGTCGATATTGGGGGTGCAGGGCGTAGGAAAAGTTCCCGGAGTTAATTCTAAAAAATTTGCTGAGATAATAGCGGCAGCGGTCCTCGCAGGCGAGCTGAATCTTATTTGTGCGCTCTCATCAAGAGAGCTCGGAAAAGCGCATACAGAACTGGGGCGCAATAAAAAGAAGGATTAAATCCGATGCTTTCCGTGCCGGACTATTACAAATCCAATCAATATGGTAGTAGTCAATCTTACAGTCTAGCATAGTTAAAAATATAAAAGAGGGAGGCGGCTTG
>DAHWQN010000074.1 GCA_027340645.1 Microcaldota archaeon | reverse complement strand
GGGGAGACCACAGCATAAGATACCTGCTATTATAAGTATGGCGCTACTTATTCCGCGCTTTCTTACTTCGTTAACGCCAAGGCTACCTTTATCTGTTTTGTGCACGCCATCGAAATGCTGCATCAGTGCGTTATCCGAACCAAAATCCTTGTTACAAAACTTACATTTACTTACCATGCTTTTCAACTCTTTTCAAGACACAACAACTTACATTTTTTAAGTATTATTCTAATGGCATTGACTTCGTACTCAAACATGCTCATCATATAAATATTTTATCATATGTTAAGTTATAAAAACGTATCTACAGTTAGAATACTGAATATTGCTCTAGCAAGAGGGATTGGGTTAACCCATCATCGCACTGTCCATCGCTTTCATAATTTTTAGTCTCTCGTTTGGCGCTAGCGAGGAGATTATCTGAAGTTGAGTTTTCATTACCTTGTCTCTATCCTTTTGCGGCATTTCGTTGAGGAAGCCCACCATGTTCTTCACCAGCTCAAGCCTCCTGTTTTCTGGTAGGTCTGCGACAGTTTTTATTATCTTGCCAAGTGCCTTTGCCCTGCTTTCTTCGTTTAGACTGGGCAACACCATGTGGATCATCTGCCGCATGCTCCCGTATTGCAGATTCTGCCTGATCCATGCCCTAACCGGAATTAAGAGTATCGCTCCAAAAGCATACAGACCAAGTCCCATGAGAGTCAGATATGAGAACTGGCCATTATTGAGAGTTGCTTTGCCCACCATGACGTTGATGAACCCATAAAAAAAGACAGTAATTAAGACAACGAGGATCGTATCCTTGACTACAGACTGCGCGAATGTCTCCTTGAAGAACGGGTCTCCTATGTGTTTTTTGTACCAGGCGCGCAACAAGACTAGTATAGCACCAGACACAACCATTATCGAAACACCAAAAGAGCTTCCGGCCAGTACGTTGTTGGTAAAAGGGGTAACGCCGCCAAAGAAATTATGCGCTGAAAACAACAATAGCGATATTGCCACAACCAGATAAAGCTCTTTAAGGACAGTAATGCCATAGCTCCCTTTCTTGTCGTACGCCATACGCGAAACCATCGTCCTCATCTTTATAAGCCCACGCAAAGGTATTATCTGATAAAGACCCAGAACTATCAAGAAGAGCAGGGCGTACCAGTTGCCTACCGGTATATCACCAGGAGGTGCGTTACTGAACATGAACTTCATGCCGATGGCCAGTGCTGCAAGACCCCCAGCTAGCACTCTGTTGTTACCAAGTATCAGGTCTGGCCTAAAAAACAGCTTCATTGGTTTTCCAAACGCACGCCTGTGGGCTGTCAATAATCCAAACAGCCCTATCACCACTACCACCAGCGTGACCAGCGCAATGTACTTTATCGGCGGCCCTGCAACAGTGTCTATAATCAAGCCTGCTGTCAGCAGAACCCCAACCATCGAGATTGTCGAGGCGATAAACCAAGGAGTGCGGTATTCAGTATACTTAAGTCCAAACCTTCTTCCGACTGGCCAAAGCATTATAGTCATAGGGCTGAGCACTCCAGCGATTGCCAGGGGCAACCCCGATGAATAAACCAAAGAAAAAACTAGCGCAGCTGCCCAGTATACCGCTAATACTGGGAGTATCTTGCTCCTGAAGTCAGGGAAAAGAGGCAGCGCCATGTTTTAACCCATCAGCATTTTTTTTGTATCGGCCGGAAGCTGCTGCACAATCATGTCCTTCCTGTCCTGAGGCATCTCACTCATGAGTTCCTTGAGTGTACTCATATTCTTCATCTTACACTCTTCGTGGCATTGCCCCATAACAGAAACCATTGTCCTGAGCTCGACAGCCATCTGATTTTCTGGCAGGTCCGCAACTATATTCATATGTGTTTTCATCAGCTTCTTGCGAGTTGTTGCATCAAAATCTTCGGCCAAAGACTCAAGCCTTGTGTATGCAAGCTTCTCCGCACTCTTCCTATCAAGCTTGTTGATCGCTTGGACCATCATCTTCATGCCGTTGATCCTATCTGCATCGTTCGCCTGAGCGAAGGCAGAGAGACGTGTCCTTATCATCTCTCTCCGCTGCTGTTCCGTGGCCGAGGCCAGCATCTTAACCATGCTGTCCATAGATGTAGATCCCATCCCTTGTTCTGGAGTTTTCATTTTATCACCTAATCATAATTGC
Source organism: Microcaldota archaeon (assembly GCA_027340645.1). Taxonomy (GTDB): domain Archaea; phylum Micrarchaeota; class Micrarchaeia; order Micrarchaeales; family CABMGC01; genus JAJZOD01. The sequence goes on along the minus strand of DAHWQN010000074.1, from coordinate 1,329 downwards.
TTTGATGTAATCAATATACTAACGGGCTGTGCTTAAATTTCCCCGTTAGTACATCGAAACACAATGCCAGAGTTATCTGCGCCTCCGGCTTTCGACTTCGGCGGCAGCACACGCTACGCATTCTGCGTCTACCTCTTCCTGGTCGCGTTCATTAGCCTCACGTGCAGCCTCTGCCGCATATCTGGCTATCTCCCGCTCTGCCAAGGCCCTCATCGCCTTCCTAGCTTCTGGCGTAGATTTTCGCGCCCCGGCTGCTTTTATTACTTCAGCCAATGCCTCTTCGTCCACTGCTTTCTCCTGCCTAGCCTTGTCCTCAGCCTTTTGCCTCCTTGGATCTTTTTGCTCTCTTTCATTCGATTGTGCCATATATTCACCTATTACACATGAAGATTTATACATATGAATATTTAAATACGTTTCTGTGCTTAATACTACTCAGAGTTAATGAGACAAGGCGAAAATGTAGAAGTGCTAATCTTTAAGGTGCTGTCAAACGAGGTTAGGCTGGCCATAATAAAAGCACTTTTCAAAGCTCCGATGAGCGTAAATGAAATCTGCGAAACAATAAATGAGGAGCAGTCGAGGGTATCCCATGAGCTGCGCTGCCTAACGACATGCCAATTTGTTTACTTCAAAAGAGAAGGGAAGAAAATGATCTATGAGCTTAATGGAGGCACAGCGACTCAGATTATAAACGCCGCGGAGAACCATGCGAAACTTTTCGGCGATAATATTAAAGGCTGCAATACTCTAAGCAGTATTAAGCAGAAATCGGTTACACTTGTAAAATAGAATAGCAGATGATTGTGTGGAAGAGTTCGAATACGCGATACTGGGTCAGGGATCTGCCGCGTTTGCAGCGGCGATAAAAGCAAACAGCCTCGGAATCAAAACGGTGATGATAGGCAAGAATGCAACAAAGGGCGCCACTCTAGGGGGAACGTGCATAAATGTCGGCTGCGTGCCAAGCAAGAGGCTGATAACGGTAAGCACATTTGTGGAGGAGAACAAGATGTGGAGATTCTCAGGTGCAGATTACAGGCAGGGCAAGCTCGACTATGCAAAAATCGTAGGAGAAAAAGATCGGCTTGTAAATGAACTCAGGGATGAAAAATACAAGAATGTGCTGAAGAACTTGGAAAATGTCACTTACATCAACGAAACAGGCTCTTTTGCAAGCAAGAACGCGATAAAGGCAGGCGCAACCGAGGTGGCGGTCTTCCAGACAGGGCGTTGGCTCCTCGATCTGACGGCCCGCGAGTTCTTCGACCGCGTCATCCGCCGCCAGTTCGCGGCACGGGGCATGGTGGAAGGCCCCAACTTCTTCTT
>DAHWQN010000073.1 GCA_027340645.1 Microcaldota archaeon | reverse complement strand
TCGTATGGCTTGTGCAGCGGACAATGCACGACACATGGAGCTTCGTATAGTGTTTCAGGCACAACGTACATAACTGCTGGACAATCAGAGCAGGAGGCCGCAAACGCCACTTCGTAGATATTGAAACGGTTCAGTAAACAGTATATAGATTTTCATAGTAAAGGTATTGGTAGGATGAATAGAAAACCTCGCAGAAATGCGCATTCAAGAAAGAAGGTCGTTGGAAAATCACGTGCATACGGCAAGGCTGCAGCAGTTGGCGCCGCACGCGACTCAATAGAACTTCTTCTTGAGAAGACGATGAGATCTGACGGTTGCACAAGCAGCAGTATGCACACAATGTTATATTCTGTAACAGAGTCGCTTGGCATTCTGGCTTACAAATACGGCTTCACTGTAGGCAGGATGCTCTACAACAGCAATAAGAGAATAGACTCGCTTTTTGCATTCCTGGAGCAGGGGGGCATGGGCAAAGTACTTTACACGCCTTCAGCAGATATTTTATACATAACATCAGCAAGGAGAGGCAGCGTAAAAACCATTGCTGCTGCGCCGGCACACAATTATGAGGCTGTAGTCATAGCTGGTTTCATGGCATCTTACACTGGAAAAGATATAAGCACAGTAGAAACTGCTTGCGTATTAAATGGAGGCGAGGAGTGCGTTTTTGCATCAGGGAAGCTGGACAGGCATGCATTGCACATGAATGGCAATGCAAACTCGACAATATCTGGAATAGCATACAAAATGATAAATACGGAATTTGGGAATGGAGCAGACTTCTACACAAATCTTTCTATACAACCGCTTCTACATAGTAACATTGTCAGTAAGCTTTCGGGGCTCATGCTTCTCGCCGGTGCACACGCCCGCATGGAGCATGTAAACTTAAAACTTGATGATATTATTGCTAGGGCTGGCGCTTTCATTGGCGCTCAGGCACGGCTTACAAAAAACACAAAGGCTAAAAAGTCTATAGTAGTAAGATATAACTCATTCAGCTCTGTTGATTATGTATCGCTTACTGTGCCGTTGTTCGTAGGAATAATAGGCAGCGGGTGCAGAAGAAAAGTGAGCAGCGTTATAAGAAACGGGGCGTATACAGTAAAGATGGATTTCAGCATGTGATGGTGCAAAGATGAAGATCCCATTCCTTAATGCGATACTTGACAGGATTCCGGGCATAAAGAATCCCTCAGCTCCGCTCTCCTTCAGGGAGAAAATGAAGTGGACTGCAATAATCATGGGCGTTTATTTTGTACTGTTCAGCGTGCCGGCATTCGGGGTAAATATTAACGTGCTGGAAAGCTCGCAGTATGCTATAATAAACATAATATTCGCTGCCAGGATAGGAACGCTTGTTACTGTAGGAATAGGGCCGATTGTGCTGTCTAGCATCATACTGCAGATGCTTCAGGGAGCTGGAGCCTTTAAGATGGATCTTAATGATCCGGAGCAGAAGGCAAGGTTCCAGAGCATGCAGAAGCTTACCGCAATGGTCATAGCGATCATAGAGGCACTTATATTTACATCTACTGCAGTTTCGCTTACAAGCCCAGCATACTTCGGGATTGTTGCGATACAGCTTGCCGTAAGCGGCATAATAATAATTTATCTTGACGAGACTATGACAAAGTACGGCATAACTTCAGGTATAAACCTGTTCATAGCTGGCGGTGTTGCATATGCAATAATAGCCGGAACAGGCACAATACTTATACCGGAGGCTGTGAACTCGTTAGGTGTTGGCGGTGCGACAGCCATACCGCAGATGATACTTGATTTCGGGCCTTTGTTCTTCGCAATAATAGTGTTTATGATTAGCATATATGTTCTTGATATGAAGATAGAGCTACCGCTAGTCTTCAGCCAGTTCCGGGGGGTAGGCGGCAGATTGCCCATACCATTCCTTTACGTGAGCGTGCTGCCAGTCATTCTCGCCACATCGCTTACTGTAAGTTTGGGAATATGGCTGCGTGTCGCGGCAAATGTTTCCGGGCCGTTAGCCCCAGCCGCACACTTCCTTGCGTATTATAGCAACAGCACAACAGGCACCCCTCAACTCGCAGGAGGTCTCATTTACCTTATGCAACCGATAGGATTCTTACCATATGCAACCAACTATGGAGGTGTAGGTGGCTACGGCAACTATTTTTACCTGTTAGCTACGCAAACATCTCCATTATATCCTCCATGGGGAGGTGCGCCATTGCTTATCCCAGAATGGATTCACTTCGTCATATATGCATTGATATTGATAGTATTGTGCATAGTATTCGGCAAGTTCTGGGTGGGTATGACAGGACAGAGCCCGAAAGAGGTTTCTGAGCAATTGCAGGACGTTGGCTGGCAGATACCTGGATTCAGGCGGGATCCTCGCATGATGGAGGGTGTACTAAACAAATATATACCAACAATAACTGTACTTGGGAGCATCTTCGTTGCGCTCCTGGCTGCATTCGCAAGCATTACTGGTGCTATAGGAAACGGAATGGGAATACTGCTTACCGCAGGAATCATGTACGGAGTATATCAGCAATTGGAGCAGGAGGGTGCCCTGAAGAGCGTGCCAGTTATAGACAGATTTTTGTCTTAGTGCAATACAGTACTACTCTGCTCCTGGTGCACCGGAAAGCCGTAGTATTTACATCAAGAAGCGAAAAAGGTGTGTAGAGTAGCATAGTGCAAATTTAGCCCTTTTTGGTACGTTTCTAGATTTACATATAAATTATTTTGAGGAAAGCATCTCCTCGAGTTTGTCAATCTGCTGATTCCAACCCATCTCCATGCCCTTAATCGCAGGTAGCGCCATTTCAACATTATTTATCTTAGTAACTACAATGTGCACTTTCATTACTGTCTTGCCATTTGGCTCTTTGAAGTCTACGGTAATCTCAGTTTCCAAGAATATGTTCTGGGCTTCATCTGCAGCGCCACCGATAATAACAATCCTGCTTTCTGGTATTACCTCTTTGAATGTTGCTACCATGGGCCACTTCGTTCCCGCCATTGGTCCAAGTTCCTTTCCAGCAAGCATAACTATGTTTATCTTGCCGCTTGGCCTCGCATCAACCTCACAGATAGGAATAGTCACTCCCCTCGGCCCCCACCATTTTGCAACGATCTTGGAGTCGGTCCACGCTTTCCATACAAGTTTGCGCGGAGCGTCAAAAGTTCTTGTTATTTTTAGTTCCCTCTTCGGTTCTTTTTTTATTCCATCATGTTCTACAGATGCATTGCTCATTTTCTCGCTTTTTTCTTTTCCTTTTGAAGTACATCATCAAGTCGGTTTAACCTCTCGTTCCACATTTTCAAGGTTTTCTCAGTCCATGCTTCTACACCAAAAATCTCATTTTCATATCCTCTCATAGCCTCTGCGAATTAATCTGAATAGTTTGTTCTATTAAACGAAAGAAATTTTAACAAATCTTTCTGAGGGTCTTGAAAATCTAAATACCCATATGTCCGCTATTCCGAAAGGTTTTTGCTTTTTTCTATTGTAGGTTGTATT
>DAHWQN010000072.1 GCA_027340645.1 Microcaldota archaeon | reverse complement strand
CGCACTTCCAAATGTCCTTCCAAACGCTGCGCTTTCTCCAGTGCTCCGCATCTCCGGTCCAAGGAAGGGATATGCTCCCTTCAATTGACCCCATGAAAACTGCGAGCTCTTGACTGCAAATGACCTATGCTCCGGTTCCTTAAAACCGTTCCATTGATATTTGTTCATTATGCCATCTACGGCATAGTCCATTAGGTTTATCCCTGCAGCCTTCGATGAGAATGGCATAGACCTACTTGCCCTCAGGTTAAGTTCTATTACAAGAGCCTCATTATTCTTGACGATAAACTGTATATTGAATGGACCCTTTATGCTTAGCTCATTTGCAAGAACTAAAGATATTTCCTTCATTCTTGAAGTTGAATTGTTATCGAGATACGGGGTCGTTATGGTAGCATCGCCGCTGTGTATGCCTGCCTCCTCCACATGGCAAAGAGGTATACCAATCACATTTTCTCCATCGCTCGCACAATCGAGCTCTGTCTCTGTGCCATCGCTTATAAAGCTGGATATTATTGTCGGATATGCAGTTGAAAGTTTTGTTGCAGCAACGAGATAAGAATTTAATTCATCCATGTTGTTGGCTATCTTCATAGCAGATCCACTTATGACATAACTGGGCCTTATTATCACGGGAAATCCGTATCGTTCTATAAATGCCTTCACATCCTTGTACGATGTCGCACTGGTCCAGTCTGCCTGCTTTATGTTAAATCTTTCAAGAAGCTTTGAGAAGCTATCGCGGTTCTCTGCATTATCTATGCTCTTAGATGCTGTTCCTAAAAGCTTCATGCCCTGTTTCTCAAGGGCTACCGACAGGTTATTCCCTATCTGCCCTGCAGTAAAAGTCGCAACTCTGTCAAAGTTCTCCTTTTTATGTATATTTGTTATGGTTTCCTCTGTAAGTTCGTCAAAGTAAAGCTTATCAATCCTGTTCCAGTCCGTCGATACGGTCTCAGGATTACAGTTGAGTATAGAAATCTCATCAAAATATTTTTTAGCACTATGGGCCAACGCTACTGCGCCATAGTCAAATTCAACTGATACACCTATCCTGAAAACTCCGGCGCCGAGGATGAGGAGTTTCTTCTTTCCATTGTCGGTTTTTATGTCATCCTCCCCCGCAACGCTTGTTGTGTACAAATAATTTGTCTTAGCAGGCCATTCGCCTGCAAGGGTATCTATCTGCTTTATCACTATACCGTTCTCAGTTACAGTTCCCAGCTGCTTGTCGCTGAATCCGAGAGCCTTGAGACTTTTATAATCATTATTTATCTGCCCCCTACTCTCATATATCTCTACGAGAGCAGCGATCTTTTTAAGGAAGAACCTGTCAACTTGGGTTAGTTCATGTACTTCATCTATAGTGAATCCATCCCTAAAGGCCTTTGTTGCATAAAGGAACCAGTATGGACGCTTGCCTTTCAGTGCAGCTATTATCTCATCACGTGTCATTGCCGAGCAGTATATGCTTCCGCCTACTATGCCGTCCTCACCGTCTATATCAAGCATGCGCACGGCTTTCTGCACAGCTTCCTCGAAGTTCCTTCCTATTGCCATGACCTCTCCTATCGACTTCATCTCAGTTCCTACAGAGTTAGATACGAAATCAAATTTGCTCATGTTCCATTTTGGCATTTTTATTGTTATGTAATCAAGGCTGGGTTCAAAGAATGCTGTTGTTGATTTTGATACGCTGTTCTTTATGTCATAAAGCTTATACCTAAGCCCTAGTTTGGTACTTACATATGCAAGAGGGTATCCTGTGGCTTTGCTTGCGAGTGCGCTAGATCTGGACATTCTTGGATTAGTTTCTATTACATAAAAATCATAGCTGTCCGGACTTAATGCGAATTGTACGTTGCACTCTCCCACTAAATTTATAGATTCTGCAACTCTTATTGCGACGCTCCGCATTTGCTGAAATTCATAATTGTCAAGTGTTTGCGCTGGAGTGATTGCAACCGAATCTCCAGTATGAACGCCCATCGGATCGAGATTTTCTATGCATGCCGTTACAATGCAGTTGCCTATGTGGTCCCTTACTACTTCATACTCGATCTCCTTCCAGCCGAAAAGGTAACTCTCTAATAAAACTTCTCCTACAGTGCTTTGTGCAAATGCCCTGTCTATTTCTGCTATAAGCTCCTTTTCATTCCAAAGCACAGCAGAGCCTCTACCGCCAAGATTAAAGCTAACACGCATCATTAAAGGATATCCTATAGTCTCAGCAGCTTTTATTGCAACATCCCTGCTTCTGGCAGAGGCGCTTTTTGGTATCGGTATGTTATGCTGTTTCATTGTTTCACGGAATATCTCCCTGCTCAATGCGGTTTCTATACCCTCTATTCCTGTACCAAGTACATTCACGTCATACTTGGCAAACACGCCCTTCTTGTTAAGTTCGACTCCTATGTTCAGTGCACTTTGCCCGCCAAAGCCTACCATTATGCCCCACGGACGTTCCTTTTGTATTACCTTCTCAACGAAATGAGAAGTCACCGGAAGCATGTACACTTTGTCAGCCATTTCATAACTTGTCTGAACAGTTGCAACATTTGAATTGAGAACTATGCTTTCGAAACCTTCCTCCCGTAATGCAACAAGCGCTTGGCTTGTGCTATAATCGAACTCTGCAGCCTCACCTATCTTTACGGGTCCAGAGCCTATCACAAGAACCTTTCTTCGCGTCTGTTCAGGCATGTCCATACCCCTCTTTCTTTATCATGTTCCTGAACATATTGAATATAAAGCCCGCATCATTGGTTCCAGGTCTCGCCTCCGGATGAAATTGCGTAGTTATAACGTTCCGCTTCTCGTATATCACACCCTCAACAACATTATCGTCAGGGCTCATAAACCATATCCTGCCGTCTTCCGGAATGTCCTCCGGCAGCATGGCAAATCCATGGTTATGCGTTGTTATATATGCTTTCTTTGTAACAGAGTCTATCACTGCTTTATTTACTGCGCGGTGTCCGAACTTCATCTTGCGCACATTCCCTCCGAATGCAAGGCCTGCTATCTGATGGCCAAGGCATATGCCCATCGTTGGTATTCTGTACTCTGAAATATCATGCATTGACTGTATTGTTGCATCAAGAAGCATCGGGTTCCCTGGACCGTTGCTGTACACTACACCTGCAGGTTGAAAAGACATTATCTTATCTGCGCTATAGTTGTAAGGAACCCTGACTATATTGTAGCCCAATGTTGATATGTTCCTGAGTATTCCATGCTTTACGCCGCAGTCAACCACCACAACATTGCCATTCCCTGAATTGTGAATTATGGGCTCTTTGGGTGATGCGTGTTCTACAAAGTTTACATTGTTGTAGTCATGCCCAAAAGCGTTTTTGGCATCATCAATATTGCCATTTGTCGATATAATACATCGCATGGCTCCGTTATCCCGTACCTTCTTTGTAAGCGTGCGCGTGTCTACGCCATACACTCCGGGAATCCCCTCTTGGCTAAACCACTCACTAAGATTTTTTTTGCCGTTCCACTTGCTGCTCTGAGTAAGTTCGCTTATTATCAGGCCCTCTACTTGTATATTTTC
>DAHWQN010000071.1 GCA_027340645.1 Microcaldota archaeon | reverse complement strand
TCAATGCATTTACCATTGTGCCATTTGTAACAAGGAACGTGCTTATCCCGTGCTCATGAAATGCCTGCAATAATCTATTCATTTTCGGGTAGAAGAGCGGTTCTCCAGTAAGGCTCAGCGCAACATGTGCAGGGTCATTGGACTCCTCCCATCGCTTCATGTCAACTTTGTCATTTCCTTTGTATCCTGTAATTATTCGCTTATGCTCATTTATAAGGCCCTCCACTATCTGATCAGGGTCATCCCACTTCCCTCCAGCATTTAGCTCATTCCATTTAAAGCCCTCCTCTTCAGGTATTATACGCCAGCAGAATGTGCATGCGAGATTGCAGCCTATTGCAGTAGTGGCCTGTATGCATCTCCAGCTCCTTATACCATAAAATCTATGTTTGTAGCAGGATTCTCCGCCCTTCATGCTCTCTGAAGTATAGTTGCATATCTTAGTTGCAGAATGTTTTCCAACGAAGTGGTAGCCCTGCTTGCGCATCATTTTCTCAAGGTCAGCAGGCATGTTTGTGCTCTGTTCACGTTCCAGCATTTCAGTAACGGCAATCTGTTCGGCAGGCATATTAAGACCTATGTCTTAATATTAAAAACGAAACATTAATAACATGAAGAGAGCCAAGGTGCTGTTTCTATGCTCGAGTTGGAATACAAATCAAAAAACAACATATATGTTCAGGATCAATCCACTAAGGACATACTGCAAAGGGGCTTTTTCGGCAGTGCTTCAAAGAATCGGCTGAAGCTTAGCGCCATAGAAGCACTTTATCTCATTGACGTAAGAAATGCGCGGTGCACGGCAAAAGGGCACGACATGACGTTCAGCAATCTCGCCGCAAGCGTATCCAATCCCAAGCGCTTCATTGCAAAATATCTTACATATAAGGATTGGAGGGACCGCGGCCTTGTCATAAAAACTACAGATTGTCCATATAAAGCAACAAACAAGAGCCCTATAAAGGCGTACCCTTCCGGGAAGCTCTCTCTTATGCAATACAAACTACATGGTGTGTTCTTCAGTTCTGATCTTACAACAATAATATCAGAAGAGGAAGAAGGCAAAGAGCTCTATGAGAAGTACTGGTTCGGGCAGTACGGCTCATATAAGGCTGCCGACAGGGGCCATCTAAACAAGCTTGACATATATGAGACGTTGTTCCTGATGGAGAAAAATGTCATTACCATTCAGAATTTCACAAAGGCAGCAATAGCCAAGGCTGCGGCATCAAGGCGCAGGGACTTTAATAAGATGTATGAAGTATACAAAGACTGGCGTGAAAAAGGTTATGTGATCAAAACAGGCTTCAAATTCGGAACTCACTTTCGAGTGTACTTTCCTGGAGCAAAACCAACAAGCAACACTGGAAATGGCTGGATGCACTCACGTCATGTAATCCATGTTTTTCCAAAAGATTCAAGGCTCCTCATATCCGAATGGGCGCGTGCCATTCGTGTTGCACACTCGGTGCGCAAAACATTCATACTTGCTGTGCCTGGAAATGCATCTGAGCGCAGGCTCAATCCAGACTTTATACTTTATCACCGGAGGGGTGGAGAAGCAGAGAATCCCGAGAACGCGTCCCCAAGATTTGTAATGATATCCCTTGGAGAAGAAGAGTATCTGGGGGGTAGGGAATTTGCCGGCGCAATAACCGAGGCAAAGCGTATAAAATTAGAACCAATACTCGCAATCGCAGACAGAGAGACAGCAGTTACGTATTACAAAGTTCGTCAGATAAAGCTTCCCGGCAGCGATTCCGACTACTATGAAATAGACTGGCTGCAGCCTTAAATCCCTGCTTGGGCGGGATGTCCACAAATACGCTACGAGGACATAAGTTTAAATAACTGCATGTTTTTCTATATTACCGCTAGAAGGCGATTTCATGAAGATATCTGAAATATACCGTATGGACATATACAGTGATGACGGACAGTACGTAGGCGACGTGCAAGATGTCATAATAGATCTTGAAAGGGGCGAGATAAGCAGACTGCTTATGACTCCTTGGAAGAACGCAAAGACAGATGCGACAACGATACTCAAGAAAAAGAGCATTCTATACAAGAGCGTCAAGAACATAGGTGACGTAGTGCTTGTCGCAGGAGCTACCGGAGCAAAAGAGGAGCCTGCAAGCCGCGAAGAGTTAAACGACCTGTCAAGGTAAAATTTAATTTCTCTTTTTCTTATTTTTTTCATTTATCCTGAGCTGTCAGCATGACATTATACACATAACTGTCATGTGCTTATTACCTTCGGCACCCGCACTCCTCTCTGACCCAAATATTTGCCCTTGTAATCGTTGCTCACTTTGTTAAGGGTTGCTGCAAATATAACGTGAGCGAAGCGCATGCCGGGCCGCAGAAGTATGCCATGTGAGCTTGAGTTGAATACCTCGAGCGTTATGTTGCCTTCGAATCCGGCATCAATTATAGTTGGAGGTAGCATGAGTCCGTGCCTTGCCCATGTGCTCCTCTGTTCAACAAAGCCCATCAGAGTATCTGGCATCTTCAAGTACTCTATAGTAGACATCAAAACCTGTTCATGTGGCTTTATTATATTTCCTTCCGCACTCTTTTCAAGCACGTATTCATTGTTTACGTGTTCAGGATTTGAAGGATCCACCACGAAGTCAGCCCCTCTCTCTGGATTATGTCTGCCTATTTCGTCAGATATGCGTAAATCAACGCCATTCTCTCGTATTATCTCCTTGTCGAAAGGCTCTATTACTATTCTCTTAGCACGTATCATGTTCTCCAAATCAAAGTCCGACAAAATCATATCATTACCTTGCTATCTTTCATGTGGTCCTTGGCAAGCAGCTCCTGAACCTCATTAAGTATTATACTATGTATGTTCTCTATGCTTTTCAGGCCGTCTATCTTCACCCATCTCCCTGATCCATAACCATCACTGTAAAGTCTTTCGTATACCTCACCAACCTTTGTAAGATAGCTACGTGCGCCCTCAAATCTGTCTGTCTTGCCCTTCTGCTTCATTTTGCGTTCAAAGGCCACAAGAACCGGTATGTCTATGTAAAATATTGCATCGGGCCTTGGCAACTCCATAAGCTCCTCAACCGCCTTTGCCTTGTCATAATCAAACTTTCCTGCAGATTGGTAGGCTATTGTAGATATGAAATATCTGTCTGTTATCACTACCTTTCCAGATTTCAGGTCTTCTGATATCTTTTTCTTGTCCGCCTGCATGTCAAGAAGGTACAGCAAAAATTGCTCTTCGACGCTGAGCTCTACCTTGCCTGTCAGGAATTCATCGCGTATTATGCGGCCATAGCGCGAATCGTGTGTTGGGTAAGAATAGACCTTGGCCTCTATGCCTGCACTCCAAAGTGCATCCCTGAGCATGCCTACTTGTGTAGTTTTGCCTGAGCCGTCATTTCCTTCAATGCAGATGAAGATGCCATCCATATGTCTCCACAACACGATAATTGTCCAAGAATCTTTATAAATGAGAAGCATCAACTATATTACACCAATCCACACACGCTCCTATCGTCTAGTCCGGCCAAGGACGCGGGGCTTTCAACCCTGCAACTCGGGTTCAAATCCCGATGGGAGCAAACAG
>DAHWQN010000070.1 GCA_027340645.1 Microcaldota archaeon | reverse complement strand
TGGTCCATTTAGCGTTGCTATCTCTCCATACGGTTCGTATGCATATGTGACGAACTCGGGTTCAGAAAACGTAGTCATAATAAATACAGCAACAAATACGGTAACCGGTTCGATAACCTCCGGCTTCTACAATCCCTACAGTGTCGCCTTCTCGCCCAGCGGCTCGTATGCGTATGTGACGAACTATCATTCAACAAACGTAGTCATAATAAACACAAATACCGATGTAGTTGAGAGTTCGATAAACCTCGGCACTATTTACCCGTATGGCATTGCCATCTCTCCAGACGGCTCATATGCATATCTGGTTGATGGTAATGTGGTAATAATGAACACCGCCACCCACGCCGTAACCGGCTCAATAAACTCAGGCATTGCTTCATTTGGTGGCGTCGCCTTCTATCCCTAAGATCCCACGTAGCAAACCTGAATTCATGCACTGGCTGTGCCTGAGTTCGGTAACGCTTTACTCTGCGAATCGTTTCTCTAAAACTTCGTATCTTTTTACTGATAAGCGTACCGACTTCCTCACATCATCTGGGCCTTTCTTTATACGCGCTAATCCTTCGCGTATGGCCTCACTCGCCACAGCAACGGCTATGTCCTCTGTCAGCCTAAGTTCTGTTCTCTTGTCAACAACGCTCGGCATTATATTCCTATTATCAAGATGCCTGCATCCCTTTGCTATGACTTCTGCTGCTGCATTAAGCATTCCTAACGACACTGACTTGGCACGTACTTCAAGAAGGCCGCGCATTACACCAGGGAATGCAACAACATTGTTTATCTGGTTTGGCGTATCGCTTCTTCCTGTTGCGGCTATGTACGCGCCGTATTTCAGAGCGTCAGCGTATTCTATCTCAGGTATTGGATTGGTTAGGGCAAACACGATGGGCTTGTCCGCCATCTTCTGTATGTGCCACTTCTTAAGCAGGTGTGGTATTCCACTTGCCCCTATGAATACATCCGCGCCCTTTATTGCATCTTCAAAAGTACCTCTGACTCGCTCTGGATTGGTCATAAGTGCTATCTCATCCTTGAACTCGTTCATGTCATCCTTTCTACCCTTGTAAATTATGCCATTGCTATCAAGTACGAGCATATTTCTGAATCCTGCGTGTATGAGCATTTTGCTTATTCCTATTCCCGCGGAGCCGGATCCTAAAACAATCACTTTCGCATCGTTGTCCTTACCCGCCAGTTTGAGCGCATTCTTCAACGCGGCAAGCGCAACTACTCCGGTGCCTTGCTGGTCGTCATGAAACACAGGTATGTTTAACCTCTTGCTCGCCTGTTTGACTATCCTAAGAACCTTGGGTACTTCTATGTCTTCTATATTTATTCCCCCGAACGTGGGCTCTATCTGCTCCAGAAACGCGATTATCTCCTCCTCTGTGCCCTTCTTTATGCATATGGGCATGGCATCTATGCCTCCAAACTTTTTGAACAACACGGCCTTTCCCTCCATCACGGCCAGCCCCGCCTCTGGACCAACGTTTCCCAAACCAAGTATTCTGGTGCCGTCAGATACTATAGCTACCATATTGCCCTTATTGGTGTAATCATAAACAGTATCCGGGCGTGCATTTATCTCTAGAGATACCTGCGCAACACCTGGTGTGTAATAAGTGGAGAGCTGTTTATGAGTCTCAACAGGCACCTTGCCTATAATCTCTATCTTGCCCTTATGCTCCATATGCTTCTTTAGAACATATTTTCTATCAACCATTGGCTCTACCGATTGAACCTTTCCGTTTTTTACCTATGGCGTACACGTACAACAAGAGCGCCATAACTCCTGTAAATACCAGCATCGCAAGAAGCGAGTAATTTTTGTACTGGCCTATGGCATCGTATGCACTGCCAGCGGATATGTTTGCCAGTTGCGCGTATCTAACTGCAAGATCAGGGGAGTCATTCAATGCATTCTGCGCCTTACCTATGTATGAATAGGCCTGTGCAAGGTTTGGAGAGAAAATAAGATAAGAAGACTCATTAACCATTGCTATGTACTCAGTGACATTGCTTATAGTCAGATTTGCCTGTGACTTTGTGTAACTCTGTGCTCTTATGCTTGCTGCATAAGGCTGCATTATTGCTGCCACAGAAATTATGATGAGAAGGGCATGGAGCCTCATGCCCCCGCCTACAGGTTTACATCTATCTGAAGCTCCTGCTTGAGCTCCCTGTACCTGTTGCGTATAGTCACTTCAGTAACCCCTGCAACATCGGCAACCTCCTTTTGTGTCCTGCGTTCGCCTACTAGTGCTCCGGCTATGTAGACCGCTGCGGCAGAAACGCCTGTAGGGCTGCGTCCGCTTATCAGGCCCTTCTTCATCGCCTGCTTCAGCAGCTGGAGCGCCTTCTCTTGCGCCTCTCCGCTAAGTTTGAGTGCTGCAACGTACCTTGGTACATACGCTGATGGATCCGTCAAAGGTATCTTCAGGTTGAGTTCATGCGCTATTATTCTATATGTGCGGCCTATCTCCTTCTTTGATACATTGCTTATGTTCGATATCTCGTCAAGAGTCCTAGGCATGTTCGCACTTCTGCATGTAGCATAAAGTGCAGCATTGACAACAGTTTCGATAGGCCTTCCACGTATCAAATTGTTCTTGACGCACTGCCTATAAAGCAATGCCGCCTGCTCGCGTATGTTGTCCGGCAAGCCTAAATAACTTGCAACGCGGTTTAGTTCAGGAAGCGCTACAAGATAGTTCCTCTCGCTTGAGCTTGCTATGCTTGCACGCTTGTGCCACTTACGCATTCTGTAAAGCTGTGCCTGCCTTTTAGATGAAAGCTTCGTTCCCCGTATATCTTTGTTGTACATGTCTATTTCTGTGACAAGGCCCTTGTTCGGCTTCATATACTTTATCGGTGCTCCGGTGCGCGCACGCGCATTGCGCTGATCAGAATCGAAAGCACGCCATTCCGGCCCTTCATCAGTAACGTTCTCCTCTATCACAAGGCCGCAGTTGTTGCATATGTACTCTCCGCGTTCGTTGTCGAATATTATATCCTGACTGCCGCAACTCGGGCACTTCTTTGTTGGTTCAGGGCCTCCAAATTGCTTCGCCAATCCCGGTGCTTCAGTGCCAAGTTGCTGGCGGGCATGCGGTGCAGCATGTTCCGGCGCTGCCTTCTGCTTCTGGGAAGATTTTCCTGTCTTTGCTGATTCGCTCATTTGTATCACCATTGAAAATTACGACGGTAACTCCACAATAACTTTTTAAATCTTTCTAAAACAAGTAATATTTATTTATCTTGGAAAGGTATTTAAAGCTTTCTATAGATTTCGGTCTATGCCTGCTATTCATACGCGTATACAAAAATCACTCAAAAAAGCAAAAAGGCTAAATATGAAACGCTCACTTTAAATAAGTATGGCGGACATGCCTGCGACCGGGAATCGTACTGCGACACACGTGAATGGGAATGGCCGTAGACTGACCGATGGCAGTGCCGTTCCAATAAACGGAGTAAGATTCACAACTACAAAAACGTTGCAGGATGGATCAGCACACGTGAATGGGAATAGCCATGGATTGACCGATGGTAGTGCCGTTCCAATAAACGGAGTAAGATTCACAACTACAAAAACGTTGCAGGATGGCA
>DAHWQN010000006.1 GCA_027340645.1 Microcaldota archaeon | reverse complement strand
ATATTTCCGATCCAACTAACATGATACTTGGAGAATATCAGGAGTTTGATATTAAGCAGATTGCCACAGGGTTCTTGCAGCAGCAAATCGTCAAGCACTACGGGTCATTGCTACATAGGAAAACAACTAAAGTTGAAATAACTTATCAGAATTTTTGGAACATGGAAGATGGATCTGAATATAAGCATGTAGCACCAGAGGCCATCGAAAAAGCAGTGGCTGAAGTAGCGCCTATCCATGCCAAATTTACAAAGATGCAAGAAGAGTGTACCAAACTAATTGCAAACGGCAAAACCAAAAGCAAAGCAATCGAGAAAATAGAATCTGAAATTATAAAGGCTTATTCTCTTTGGTCCTGGAAGTCTAAAGTAGAAGAGAAATGGCTCAGTAGGTTAAATCAGGCTTCAAATCCATAATCATATGGCATGCATTTCATAATAGTGAAAAGTAATATATTGCTTGCATAGAATTGCGACTTTCCATTTTTATGCAACAAAAATAGGGTTTGGAAAAAGCTCTTCTTTCGTATTTATGGAAAACAGGCCATTTTAGTTAAGCAAGCCATATTGAGCTGCAAAAAGGATCTGAAAAAATGCTTTTCTCTCGAGAGGCTTTTTTTGGCTCATTTTGATGGAATATTAGTATAGTGATATCATTTTATTGAAATGCTTTTGAACGGTGCAAAATACAATGGCGATTCTACGCCTTTGAGCAGCATTTCAAATTTACGTCGACAAAAACATGCACGTATTTGCGCTGTGTTACAAGATATTCCTTTGTTTGGCACAGGAATATTATGCCTGGAATCTTTTACCTTAAAGCAAATACAAGCAATAATAATATTATGTTAGAAATACTAATATAAATTTAGATTATACTTAATGCCATTTGACAGTATTGCTAAACCCATTCGTCTCTACCAAAGTCCCCTGGCCCTGAACAGGAAGAAGACTGTTAGCATTGAGTTTTAGATCACAGAGCATTAAGTGCTAATATAATATGTTATTAGAATATCTAAAATATTATGAGTATATGCCTGTATATCTTTCCACAGCTCGTTGCATAGTAATGATTAATACATGAGTTGCGTGATTGTCCGGCATATTCAAACGCTGTACGGTTTTTCGTTTATATAATCTATGTCTGCCAGCCATACTCTTTCATATCCTTCATAGAAGCTGGCGCTTCTAGAAACCTCATAGTCTCCAAGACGCATAAGATTCAATGGCTGTTTGCAAGAGTTCTTTATTTCGAACCTGCGTTTGTTCTCCCTGTGCTTTTCTTCCGGTATGGCAAGCCTTGCACCATAATCAATATTGACGGATCCATCTGCATTCAGTTTCCTTACCTCTAATACCACATCATCGATCGAGTCCCCCCCATTATAAGCTATGCCTACTAGGATTATGTCTCCACGTACAATTTTTATGGGCTTATTCAGCATTAGCACCGAGTCGTTGCTCAAGAATTTGTTTTCGTTTCTGCTTATATAATCGCCATCCATCATACAAACTTGGGACGATATATCTATGCAGTTCAACATGCCGTTTTTCTGTATCTTAAATTTTGTTATAGATTCGATGTTGGACGGCTCTTCTGCATACATCCGAATCTGGTCATATATCCTTTCTGTGGCTAGGGTTACTACCTTCGCGCCTACATTCTTAAGGTCTATGAGTGTTTCTGCTATGTTCTTGCCTTTGTAACCAGTTATTTCTGCAGGCTGAAGCATCGAAGAAAGTGCCTTTGGTATTACCTTAGCCAATGATACGTTCGTAAGCATTCCGTGGTCCAGTTCCTGTGTACTTTTTATTAGTCCTGCGTCAAGCGAATGTTTTATGCCCTGCATCTGAAGCTCATAGAACATGCCAGTATAGATATTCTCCGAAATTAATATATCAAATCTCTTGTTCCTATATGATTTGTGCTCCTCCGTTGCGAATTTCAGGAAGTTTCCCCATAGTATTGTTATTGAACCCTTGCGTATTACGCCATTAGACTCCAAGTAGTCCGCGATTGATTTCGCAAGCATACACGTTACCGGGTTAAGCTCTATCCCTACTGCTTCTTTGGCCCCGCACATCACTGCAGCTATAGAAAGTATCCCTGTGCCAAGACCCAGCTCCAGTACTGTATCGCCGGCTTTTATCTCTGAAGATATCGTACGGAGGAATGGAAAGGTCCTACCGGAGAAATCGGTTAGGCACTTTATTGCATCGTTTGTCTCCATGCCTACCTGCTCTATGCTCCGCTGCTCGTAAGCTTCGGTCTCAAAATTGTATGCCTGGAATTCCTTCTTTACTACATGTATCGCATTCTGAAGCTCTTTAATCAGAAAATCTATATCGTCTACCCGCGTATTGTTGGCTGTAAGGAAATCGTAAACCTTTTTGCCTTCTGCATCTCCAGATTCGTAGATAAAGTTCCTCAGGTGCTCCATCTTCTTTACTGTACTTTCTCTAAATTCGCCCATTTTGTGTATTATGAGTTTCGAGACAACTATCATGTATCCTATATCGCTGTAGTCCTCGAACTTCTTAAGCTTGGTTGTTGCATCATTAAATATGGGAAAATGCCGTTTTAGTTTTATGTAGTTCTTATTAGTTCTTTTTGAATTGAAGGACTCTCGGAGCTTGACAATGCTTGGCCATTCCTTGTCCAGCACCCGTAGCAGCTCCTTCTGCATGCCATCGCTCAAACCTTTAGCCGTAATTTCGTCCACTATGTTTTCTTTTGAAAATCCACCAGACATATTTATATAAACAAACAAAGCAGTTATAAATATTGCTGTCCGGCATAATTGTGTCTGCGCAGAATGGATGCGGTAGGGATATTCCATCCGACAATACAGAAGCATGCATATCTTTTTATATTTTAATGTAGTTACATTATAATACATTAAATGGGTGACTATCGGAGTTTTATACCATGGGCGATTTCATGAACCAAAAATACGAAGCCGCAAGAAGAAAGTATACTACCATAAGCATACCGAAGCCAATGTACGATAAGCTTTCCAAAATGATTGAGAACACTGGATTTTCGTCCGTATCTGACTACGTGACGTATATAATCAGGGACCTGCTGGCAGAAATAGGGGAAGGCAACGGGCTGGGTACGAAGAAAACAGATGAGAAGAGCGAAATCATAAAGAAGCTTAGGGCTTTGGGATATGTCTAAAGGTGTATGTATGGCAAATGCAAAAAACGCAAGATATGGGCCAGGGAAGGGAAGCATAAGCCTTGAGGAATATGCGAATGATCTTATGTCAAGCCCCAATGAAGGCAACTGGTTGAAGTTTAGTGCAGCTCTCAAGAAGAGCAATGCCAAGTACTACAAGGTGGAATATGAAACTCTTAGGAACCGTGAAGACCTTACGAAATCTTTTGCAATAATCTACGATTCTAAGATGAAGCAGATTGCAAAGATACCAATAATGATAAAGAAGGGCACGCGTGCTGAGGGCGCTATGATATACCTCAAGGAGCTCCAAAATGCAAACATCTTTTAGTGATAGCATGATAGAACAGAATCTAAGCGAGCTTGAAGAGAAAAGCATATATATAATGAGAGAAGCGAAGATGAAATTCAAGAATATCGGAGCCCTCTGGAGCATGGGGAAGGATTCCACCACCATGCTTGCCATTGCCAGAAAGGCGTTCATGGGCAAGGTACCATTCCCGGTAATACACATAGACAATTCGATAGATTTCCCCGAAACATACAAATTCAGGGATTACCTGGCTAAGAAGTGGGATTTGGATTTGATAGTCGCCAAGAGTGAGATAAAGCCTGAGATATCCGGATTCAGTTGCTGCGGCGCTAACAAGACAGAGGCATTGAAAAGAGTTATGGCCGAATACGGCTTTGATGCTCTGATAGTCTCTATACGCAGGGACGAGCATAGTATTAGGGCAAAAGAGAGGTATGTATCTCCAAGAGACAAGGATTTTGTATGGGACTACAAGAATCAGCCCGCAGAGCTATGGGATGACTACTCATCTAAGGCCAAGAAGGGCGGCCACGTTAGGGTACACCCATTATTGGACTGGAACGAGATAGACATATGGAGGTATATTAAGAAGGAACACATACCGATCAACGCGCTTTATATATCGAGAAACGGCTACAGGTACAGAAGCCTCGGATGCACGCACTGCACTGTGCCGATAAAGTCAGACGCCGGTAACGTCGACGAGATAATAAAGGAGCTTAAGACAACAAATGTCGAGGAGCGCTCTGGGAGAGAGCAAGACAAGGAGAAGGAATACATAATGCAGCGGCTAAGAAGCCTTGGATACATGTGAGTCTATGCGTATACACAAGATAGTCATGCTTGGAAACAAAGATCACGGAAAGTCCACGCTGATAGGCAACATGTTAATGCTTACGAAAAGCATAAGCCAAGAAAGGATTGATGAGGCAAAGCGCATAAGCAGAGCGCTTGGGATACCTTTTGAGCCAGGCTTTCTGCTTGACAGTTTCTCGGACGAACGCGAGAAAGCCATGACAATTGACACCTCAAGGGCGCAGTTGGTATATAAGAATTCGGCATTTGAGCTCATAGACGTTCCTGGGCATGAGGAACTCATAACTAACATGCTCACCGGTGCATCTAGCGCCGGTACTGCGGTTTTAATGGTCTCTGCCAAGCACGGCGAAGGCATAAGCAAGCAGACAAAGAGGCACCTGCTCATAGCAATGATGCTAGGCATAAGAAATATTGTGGTGGCTGTCAACAAGATGGATTCGGAAGGCTATAAAATTGAGTCTTTTGGGGAAGTGAGAAATAGATTGTCAGCGTTTATCTCCAGCGCCCAGGAGTCTATGGGTGCTGTAAATGCCGAATTTGTGCCGATATCCGCGTACAACGGCGACAACCTGATAAGCAAATCGGAGAATATGGGGTGGTACGGGGGCCCGACGCTGATGGAGCTGATATACAGATATGCTACAGGCACCGGGAAAAGGGGGGATATTGGTTTGCGGGCAGTGGTGCAGGGAGAAATGCAGGGCAATGGATTAGCATGCAAGGTTGTGTCTGGCAGGCTTTTCACAGGGCAGAGGGTCGCAGTAAACCCGGGCAGGTTATTGTGCACGGTCAATCGCATAATAAGGGCAGGAAGATCAGTGCCGCAGGCAGGAGCGGGTGCATCCCCCGTCATAAATCTTAGCCCGTACAGCATAATGCAGCGGGGCGGAGTCATAAGCGAGGCTACAGACATGCCGATGGTTGGCAGGAATTTTAGCGCATTTATATTCCTATCGAGAATACCGAAAAACCCCTCAATCAAGATTAACGGAGCTGAAGCAAAGTGCCATATTCGTATAGGCAGGGAGCTCGATATAAACACAGGCAGGCTCAAGGAGGGCAGAGCTGTATCCCTCGGAATATACAGGGCCTCTATAAAGACTCTTGACGAACTGGCATTTGAAAAGTTTAACACTCTCACAGAGCTCGGCAGATTTACTATCTACGATTCAGCCGGCTTTTCTGGGTTGGGCATAATCATTTGACTAAATCCTCTATGAGGTTAGAATATTTCTTGAGCATGGCTTCCTGGGTAAACATGCCTGCAAGCCTTTCCGAAACCTTCCTTGCTTCGTTCATCGCCTTGGCGCTGTTCATCAAGAACAGGATCTTCCTGGCCAGGTCGTTGTGATCAAATGTCCTGAAAGTGATGATCTTACCAAGCTTTACTACCTTTAAGTCATCTATGTATGCGCCTTCAGAAACGACCAGTGGCAGCCTGTGGTTAGCAGCTTCGAGGATTGTAAGGTTGAAGCCCTCCCATACGGACGGCAGGACGAAAATGCTAGCTAAGTTATATATGTACGGCAAACGTTCGTCATCTACTTCCCCACAGAATATTATGCGCTTGTCTCCGCTGGCGAGTCTTTTGTAGTCGGCCATGGACTGGCCCCCACCTATCAGCAGAAGTTTGATGTTATTATTCTGTAGGTGCACGAACGCTTTTATCAGTGTGCTAACATTCTTCTGGCGCTCGAACATCCTGCCAATGTACATTACCACAAAGTCAGACTTGCTGACCCCATAGCGCTTACGTATCACATCCTCAATTCCGCTGTCGCTCGTGGTATCCACATGTAGGCCATTTGGTATGTAGTATGCCCTGTCTGTAAACTTTAACATTTTCCTAGCTTGGCTTTTGTTCAAAGCTACGGTAGCGTCGAAATATTTGAAGAACTTGCTTTTTATTGAATCTATGTCAAGGCCCACCAGCCCAGTCCCCAACGTCAACGGCATGATTGCCTTGCTAAAATAGTTCTTGGCACTGGAGCCTGAGATGTTGGCGTGGTCTATATAGATAGTTTTAAAGTTCATCCGCTTTCGCAGATACCGAATTGTCGAAAAGTCCCATGTGGAATTGGAGATTATAATATCTGGCGAAAAACTTTTTATTCTGTCTGCTAATGCATCCTTCTTAATCCCTATATCGATAAGGTTTCTCCCCATCAGGGAGAAATAGCCCAGCCTCATAAACCAGTTCTCTGTGAGTCCGCTGTTTTTTACCCCCGGATTATGCGCAAATTTCTTAATATGCTTGAGTATTATAGTATCATCATTTGCATTGATATACTCTGTCCGGTAGCCCAAGTACGTTGTAGAGAAATGCGCTTTAAGCCCGCCATACAGCACGCTAGCCATCCTAGCCTCCCCGCCAAAAGTATTTGTACGCGAGCCGAAGTCCATCACAATCACTCTTGCCTTCATTGAACGAACCTACGGACGCGTTTAACATCCAGTTTTTTGACCTTGCCGATGTCTATTTCTGGCCTAATTCTGATGTTTGCAGGAATGCCGAAGCTCTGAGAATAAACGGCTTTGGAGTAGAGACGCAGCAGAGGATTTTTGCCCCCATTCAGATAATCAAGCATAAATCGCCTTACGTTTACCAGCGAGCAGAACCCTTTACCGCGCTTCCCCAGGTCTCTGCCGGATACTGTGGCAAACGGAATTTTCACTATCTCGTCATAGAGCATGGTGCCATGACCTATGAAGCCATGCTCATTGAATGCCTGACCGTGGTCGCTCGTGAATATTATTAGCTGGTCGTTGCCGTACCTCTCCAACATAGTGCCGGCTATCTGTGTGGCATATTTATATGCCCTGAATGATGCCTTCGTATACAACCTCTTCCATGCACTTATAGTGCTTTTGTTAGGCCCTTCCTTTAGGAACGGGGTAGCCCAATTGAAATCTGCACCGCTTTTGGTTGTATAAGGATCATGGGCTTCCATCAAGTTTATGAAAAGAAAATACGGCGCTTCAAACTTGATATTCTTTATTTTGCCCAGTATGCGTGAACCGCCCTTCTCTATTGGCCAGCCATCGAAGACCTTTGCTTTGATTTTTTTGAGTACTGCTGCTGGAGTGTGCACGGATGCACTTGCAATCGCTTCAAGCAGCAATGCCGGCTCTTCATTCAATATGCTTTTTGATATTCTGAGCATGTTGTTGCCGTAGATGTTCCTGTACTTTGCTATGATGGGCTTTAACTTCTGCGAAACCTCCACAACACTGCCAAAGATATCGGTAAAGTATGGTTCTTCTTCGAACGAACTGAATTCAGAGAAGCCGTATACCGGATGCACATACGGGTTTGCTGAGATACCATATGTATGGAAGCCCATACTGTTCAGTTCTGAGACTAAGGTTGGTATTTTTAGCTTTATTCTGTCAATATCAAGCGATTTTATATTAGTTGTTTCGTGCGCACCATGACTGCTAGGGTAGAGTCCTGTGAATAATGATGCATGCGATGGTAGGGTCCATGGCGCGGGGGCAATGCATCCATCCATAAATACGGGATTACCAAGAGAGCTTACCATACCGTACTTATCTTCAAGCTTCTTAAATTCGTCAAGGCGCATCGAGTCCATGACTATTAGTATGATATTGCTCTTCATTAGCAGAACACCTTCCTGCAAGTAGTATCTAGGATGTTGAATTCTTAAATACTTTTGTATCGACAACAAATTTATAGGTCCTTTCTCTTTTTTCTTGCAGTCAGGAAAATTAGCAGATAATGGATATGCTTCTCCGAGAAGCAACTTGCGTTGGCAATCCTGCTAGGAGCTGTTATATGCCGCTAAAACCAGCAGCCTCAGGTTTTCACGGGCAAGCCGTTGCACGCCGTAATACAATACTTTATCCATGGCGCCCCTGCCTGTTCTCTTTTCCCCTAACGAAAGAGAATATGCCCGCTATGGCCAGCATTATCATTAGCGCTATGAATGCGACATGCATTCCCGATACAAACCCTTTGCCTATGCCGCCTATGACCTTGGACGTGCCAGCGAATATCTCGAATGCAAGGTATCTCGGAACGGCCGACGCTGCGGCTACGAATGCAATTATGAAGCTTCCTATCAGGCCTAGGCTGCTGAATAGCCTTAATGTGCCTGAAGCTGCTCCGCGGAGCTCTCCTGCAACATTCGCCATGACTGCGCTGCTGTTGGAGGGCCAAAACATCGCGCCCCCGAAACCTGTTATTATTGTGCCTATTATCACATAGTATACCGGGGACGCAACCCCTAGGAAGAGTATATAGAACAGCACTCCAGCAATCATGAACGCTATCCCGGCAGTGGCTATCAATCTCGCTCCATATTTATCCGAATACCTGCCCATATAAGGAGCCAGCACGCCACTGACTATGTATCCAGGAAACAGCACCAGCGATGCGTCTAACGGTGAGAAGCCCCTAACTCCCTGAAGGTACATTATGAGGAGGAAAGTTACTCCCATGAATCCTAGACCTTGGAAAAGCGAAGCGAAGAGCGAGTTCTTGAACACCTTGTTCTTGAACATTGAGAAGTTGATCGTGGGCATCTTAACCCGCCTATCTACCAAGGCAAACCCGATTGTGGTCACCACTCCTATCATGAATAGGGCAAGGTTGAAATAGTTGAACCCTATCGATGCGTAGCTAATGCCGGAATACGCTATCAGCGCTATCGCAATACCAAGCAATGCCATGCCTAGCAGGTCAACCTTGTCATTCGATTTGTTGTTGTCGACCACATACTTCAGCCCTAATGCCACAGCAACAGCGCCTATGGGCACGTTTATGAAAAATATGTACCTGTACCCTATGAACGTAGTTATAACGCCTCCCAGCAGTATTCCCAGCAGTGCTCCAATATTCCAGCTCATTGACGTGAAACCATACGCCCTTCCTATCCTATTGCGCTGGAAGGTATCCGCTATTATGGCGCTGCTGTTTGATGAGATGAGCGCGCCGCCTATCGCCTGTATGGCCCTGAATATTATCAAGCTTATATCAGTAGGCGCTATGCCGCAGAGGAATGAGGCTATCGTGAATACGACAAAGCCCAGATTGAACATCTTAGCCCTGCCGTATATGTCCCCTATCCTTCCGAACTGAGTTGAGAATACCGCTACTACTATCATGTAAATGAGTATTACCCATATTATTGTGGATATTGTGGAATGCAAAGCGGCAGTCATAGCCGGAAAGGCGAGAAGGACGATAGTCGAATCTATCGATGCCATAAGCGTGCCTATAACCACTACTGTCAATATAAGGTTTTCGCGTGTCCTTTCCATAAATAGCCCTTGTGCTCTGTGGATATGTGTATCTGCATTAAAATATTTTGCTATTCCTGCCTTTTAGTATTAGTCAAATCATGCTGCGAAATCCGAGTTTTTAATCTGCTACAGAGTGCGCCCAGATCACCTGCGCCTTAGATATAGGGAAGCACTAGCAAGGTTGTCAGCTCTCCTATCCTCTATCCCCTTTATCTCACTTGTCACGTCCGCATATATGCGCTGCAGGTCTTGCATAAACGCTTCAGAAATCGTGTCGAATGTGAAATGTGGGGGGTATTCTATGTCGTAAGGCCATTCCATATGCCCAAATGTGTCGGGGCCGTATGCTTCATTCATATTCTTTATCCTTATGTATTCAAATAATGGTGCAGCATATTTTGATAGAATGCGTTTCTTTATTAAGTACAGTTCATTCAGGTAGAGCCTATCCATATCCCGCTCTGCCCTCCCCCTGAATATTGATAAGTTATATGCGAATTTCAAGTAGCTGTTTGACAATGCAGACCAGGACAATGCAGTGCTGCCCTTCCTGTCAGTCAAGAACGGATTTGCACCATGCTCTTCATACAACGCCTTCATGCATTGTAAATCCCCGCTAAACGATTCCTGCATATATTTTGTGTACCCATGCGGGGCTGTGGGCGCATTGAAATCCACTTTGCCATGCAGGAGGTCATATATGCTTATTCTCTCTTCCGTGCTGCCTTTTACCCATGCGATCAAGGGACGTTTGGATTCAAACTTCTTTGTCTTTATCGCTACACCGTATTTATCCATGTCTCTGTATCCATCAGATACTACCGAAAGGTCTGCATCGTGCTTGAGCAGGATGCTAACCGCCTTCGCATTGCCGCGCTGGCATGCCCACATGATGGGAACTTCGCTGTATATGTTTGTGGTGTTCACATCTATGTATTCGGAGAGACGGTCCAATGCAGCCATATTGTTATATCTGAGGGCTGAAAAAAGCATTGTGTTCCTACTGTGCGGGGAGAGCAAATTAAAGTCGAACCCCATTGTTTTCAGCATATCGAATGCCCTGCTCTCGAAACCATATTTTATTGCTGCATGTATTGGATTATGCCAGAAATCGCCATTATAAATATCGTCCTCTGGTGGGCGTATGGAGGGGCATTTATTCCGCGAGTCTTCCAGATGCAACCGATCCTGCACTTTTTTGTTCATAGAAGCTATATAGTTGAAGTTTTCGAAACTCCTTGCGTAGCTTAGCAAGCTGTACTTGCCTTCTATTGGTCTATTTATGTCAAGCCCGTAGTCATCAATTAGTATCTCCAGCCTCTTATACCCATTGGGCTGCGCCATAGCTATGGTACCGAGGGTATTGCCCATATGCTCTGCATTGACATTGCAGCCGCTGTCCAAGGCATCATAAACCTTGTTCCATTCCTCTTTAATGGCAGCCTTCAACATTGCAACGTTAGGGCTAGTTCTCCTCCTTGTAAGCGCCATAGAGATATCTGTTGTTTACCTCATATATAAGGTTTTGGTTTTGCCCAGAAATGTATAAATATCAATGAAACTCATATCAAATTGTACCGATAGGGTTATAAAATGAAACTTGTGTTCTTGGGTTCGAGCGAGGCGTTTCATGATACAAAGGCAAACGTATCTATGGTAGTGCTATCAGACAGAAATATCTTGGTAGACTGTGGCTATAACGTACCTCAGAAAGTATGGCAGAGCTATCCAGATAAAGACTTTTTGGATGCAGTATTTATAAGCCATTTTCATGCAGACCACGTTTCGGGTCTGCCTATTCTGATAATGAGAATGAGGCAGGATAAGAGGACAAAACCGCTTACACTAATAGGGCCTGAAGGCTTTGAAAAGTCATTCAAGGAACTCTACGAGCTCGTATACCGCGGCTTCTTCCAAGCAAGTGGCTTCCCAATAAACTTCATAGAAGTAAAGGGTGGCTCTAGGATTCTGTTAGGGAAGACGGAACTCCTTTTTGCTGATGCAAACCACCTTGTTGGTACGCAATATTTTGTACCTACTGCAGCAATACGGATCAATTCCGGGTCTAGCTCCATATGCTACTCGTCAGATACGGTTTATACGGATAGAATAACAAACCTAGCAAAAGGTTGCGATATACTAATACATGATTCCTATATGCCAGCCGATTCAGAATATCATAAACGCATGCCAGCGCATTCGTCCCCCAAGGATGCAGGCAAAGCAGCAAGATTAGCGGGTGCCGGGAAACTCGTATTATTTAATATCAACAGAAAATTCGATAAAGATATCGAGTCCATACTTAAAGAAGCAAGGCAGGAGTTCAAAGGCAAGATAATAATACCTGATGAAGGCCAATCGTTTGATATCTGAATAATCCTGCTATGCATCAAACTCATTGAGTTATTGCATAAAGTCAGTATAATTATATTCAGTAATATTGGTATCGCTACTATGCTGTAATTATTAAATGCTTTTTGAGGTATGCTTCTGGTCTTTTTTGGATAGAGTCACTCCATTGTTCTGCATTGAGATGCCCAGGAGTTCTAAATCGTTCTTACTGGACCAAAACCTCCTGAGACGCTCTGCTTCATCATCGCCCTTTGAGATAGCAAC
Source organism: Microcaldota archaeon (assembly GCA_027340645.1). Taxonomy (GTDB): domain Archaea; phylum Micrarchaeota; class Micrarchaeia; order Micrarchaeales; family CABMGC01; genus JAJZOD01. The sequence continues at coordinate 1,711 of DAHWQN010000006.1, read as the reverse complement.
TACAGAATCCTTTCCTCCTGCTCCAGGCAGCCTAGCCACTAGTGCACCCTCTTTTTTACTCTCCTCAATCAGCTTAGTAGTATCGGCAGGCTCTATTTCTGCCCCGCTCAATTCGCCCAGTTTCCTTGTAGCTAGCCTGCTTCTTTCAAAATTATCTATAAATTCCTCTATATCGTGGGTGCCATTTTCATTCTTGATCTTAGATAAAGCCACGACCGCCTTTTCTGCAGAATCGTTTATCTCTGTGATTATGCTTTCATATTCGTGTGGGTTTCTCTTCTTGAATTCATTAACCACGCCTACCAGAGACGTCGTTATTGCTGCTTCATTTATGAAATTTGCCATTGATGCCCTAAATATGCCTGGGAAATTCACGCCCTTGATCTTATAATCCCACTTTTTATCTACTATGCTTGCTACATCATCTATGGTAAAATTCTGTGGAAATCCGGCTATCATAGCAGGGGAATATCTTGAGTATAGTATGCTTCCGTACGTAGCTGCAGCTATATCGAATCCACTTCCGATCTTGCCTGTGGCAACACTATGACTCAGTTGCGCAATCTTATGCACTGCATCGTTCTCATTCGTATCTAAGCCGTATGATTTCAATATTGCGGCAACAAGTGCTACGGTTACAGCAGAACTGCTGCCCATGCCGCTCTTTGAAACTTTCTTATTACTTCCATTACTGCTGATTCGGTATGCAAACGTTTTATCGTTTCTTGTTTCAATACTGATTCCGTTGGGCCTGAACCCCCTAGATATAACATAAGAAAGCGAAATCTCTGCTGTTGTGATCAATAGATTAAGCTCTTTGGTACGCTCTATGTTTATCTTGCCGGTTTTAGGATCTAAGGTTCCGGCCATTTCAAGGTTAAAATCTGGTGCATTTATGTGCACTTCGTTACTGCCTTCCAATAGATTAACATTTGCGTGCACATATGCATCTATTGCAGTTACATATCCTATGTTCGGCCTCTCCAAGACCGAATATCCGCCTAACCATAAAACTTTGCCCGGAGCTTTTGCTTCAACCATATGCATCACCTATCGCCCACGCGTGGATTAAGGCCCTCTATAAGTGGTTCGCCACTATCAAGAATTCTTGGCCCGTTTCCCGGTTTTGTCACGTATGTCTTCTCTATGTCTTCAATTTCGGAAAGTGCCTTCTCAACGCTACCTTTATACTTTTCCAATGTTAATATCTGCGCATTCGGGCCTGCATCAAATGTGTATGCAGCGATTATCTTGCCGGATTCCACATTCAGGTTGTCTATTGCCGAGATTATCGCCCTAGAGACATCATTCAGGTACAGTATGGGAGGATATGTATCAAGCATCACTGCATGCAGGTTATTGCTGTCTCTTATCGTAACTAGACCCAATTTTTCAAAGTCCTTGCTTATTATGGCGTTTTCCATGTCTGTACATGCCTTCTCGACATATCCTGACCGGGCCGGGTAGAGCACGCTGCTCTCTATGGTCTGCTTCATGCCTGCTCTTGAGGATATCTTTTTCTTAGATTTTGATACTATGGAAACAATATCTATGAGGTCAGGCCAATGGCTTGGGGGAGCAATCTGCCTTATGTACGAGTCGGTACCATCAGCCTTCGTGCCTCTTTCCCATTTCACGAATCCCCCCGCCAAGCTCCTGCACGAGCTCCCGCTGCCTTGCCTTGCTATGATAGACATGCTTCTAGTGTCGA
>DAHWQN010000069.1 GCA_027340645.1 Microcaldota archaeon | reverse complement strand
TGTACAGAAGACTACGTATGCAAAATGCCGATTCATCTATACGATCAAAGCTAATTAAAAACACGAGAAGAAGTTCAGGAAAGAAAGATGTGCATAGTCACGCATAAATATCTTGCGTAATAAATTTATTCTCGCAAATGCCTTGGTAATGTAGTGGTCTAGCATACGACCCTGTCACGGTTGTAACCCGGGTTCGAATCCCGGCCAAGGCGTATCTCTTTAGTAAGAAGCCTTAAGGATAATCTTATATACTTTTGTATAATAAGTTATACTAAAATATAATCTTATACGTTGTCATCGGGAGCCATAAGGATTATAGGAATTTATAAATACCTATAAGTATATATAATCAATATGGAAACTATGACAACGATACAGGTGAGCAGAAAGACGAGGAAGCGCCTGGAGGAGCTTAAGGCGTATCCGGGGGAGTCCATGGATTCTATAATAAGCAGGATGGCGGAGAAAAACATAGATGACGAACCCCTCTCAGATGAAGAGATACGGGGCATAGAGCAGGGTCTTGCAGACATAAAGGCGGGCAGAGTGTATACTACAGACGAACTGAAAAAGAAGCTAGGGATCAAATGAGCTATCGGATCATCTGGTCAGACAAGTCCAGAAAGGATCTTGCCGGTATCGATCCGAGCATTTCTGCAAGGATAATATCAAAAGTCGAAGACTCAAGGGAAAATCCGTTTCTCTTTGTAAAGCGGCTGAAGGGAATCGCGCTGTACAGTCTACGGATTGGTGACTACCGCGCCATTTTGGATATTGAAAACAAGAAGATGGTTGTGCTGGTGGTAGAAGTAGGACACAGGCGCAGCATCTACAAAGGCGTATGACAATACCCCTGAAATGGCGCAACCGGCACCAAAGGGTCATCGCCTTACTCATGAAGTCTGGCCAAAGCGTATCTCTTTGGTCAAGAACCTTTATTTCCTCCATGTAAATTCATGTACGCGTTGGCATAACCTTTCTCAAATTACCGTACTTGAATATCATGAAGCCCAACAGTACTGCCAGGACCCCGGATAGCATATCCCCTGCGCTTACCAATGGCGACATACCGAATCTGCTTGCTATTGCTTGAGGTATAGCTCCTGTTCCGTTGTACTGCTGGCCGTTTGATATTATATGATATGTTCCGCTACCTGTCTGGGAAATGTTCCTGCCTCCGGTGCCTGTCTGTATGTTGGCGCCTTGCGGGAATCCGAAAACCGGTGTGCTGAAATAGCTGTAAGCCGAGTATGCAAAAAACGCGGCACCTAAAGCAACCACCAGCAATCCCACTGTCTCTAGCCTTGTCCATCCTGTATCAAATCTTTTTGCCATCAAATCACTTAAGGATTAATGCTCCGTATTACGTAGTATACGAGAATAACTCCAACAGCAATGGTCGATATTCCAGCAACTGCAAGTGCGATTTGTAACCATGAAAAATCATCCTTTTTAAGATGTGCCATGAAATCACATCATTTCGCAGTTACATTTGCCTGAACAACGCCTTCATTGGTCTCTACGACAAGTACGTATGTGTTGCCTGGTGTTATTCTAATATGGCTGGCGTTGATTGTGCCGTTGTAAGACAATGTGGCAGTGCTGCCTGGCAGTACAGTATACCCAATATCAAAATGCCTGATTGAGTCTATGCGCATGGTTCCGGAACTTTGCTGCATGAATATTTGTTTTGAATCAAATGGCGTTGTCAAAGTACCATTGCTATTTACTATGAAATTAAGTCCTGGCCCAGTCCCTCCAAAGGCGTAGAATCCTGTTGTAATAGGTTCAGTAGGGCTCGACACTACTATGGTATTTACTGATCCATTCAAGTGTATGGTTATGGTGTTAGTGCCGTATGCGAGCCTTGACATAAGTGCAGAGGCATTTATCAATACGCTTGAGTTGTTTTGCTTGTAAAAGCTCTCATTGCCAATGTTCATGTTTATTATGAAGTGCGTGCCATCAGCTATTGGGTAAGCCGCGGAATTCAGCACAGGAGACTCGATGATGCGCTGGCTCACAACAACCCCCTGGTCAGTGGACTGGACTGTTGGAAGCCCGCCAGTGTTTATTGCTATGCCTTTGTTCATAATTGTTCCATTTCCTACATCGATGCCTATTATGGTGAAATTGCCGGGTCCTGTATTCTTTATTTTGGCGCTGAAGCTTGCATTTCCATTGGACACACTAAGCACCGGGTTCTCTATCGTGGCATTAAGGCTTTGGGCACTGAACATTCCGACTCCTTGCTCTGGCAATGAGGATATCATGTGTATTCCCACTCCAACGGTGCCCCTTGTCACAGTTCCCATGTTGTTAGATACTATGGCCTTTAGCGCAGGCACAAGCACAAACATGGTGGCGTTCTGCGTATACAGCTCTGCCACGACTGGAGAAAAGTCTACCAATATGTCAGAAGAGGCATTCACCATGCCGTTGTTTTCTACATACGCGTCTACGTGGTTGTTGGGCACATAGACGTCATACGTTTCATTGTTTATGGTTATCTTCGCAGATGATATGTTGAACATTATTCTTGTCACAGTAGAGTTTGGCTTTATATTCGCAAGTCCTATTATCTGTGACTTGTTTACAAGACTCAAAAGATCCAACCTTCCGCTTGAGTTCAGGTCTAGCCACTCAGAACTATTTTTATATGTGACGTAAACGCTAAGAGATGAATAATTCATGTAAAGTGCCTGCGTTCCTTGCGGCACCTGCGGCGGGTCGGTTATGCTTACTGGTATGTACGACGTTCCGGGACTGGTATTTGTGCCGTAATTATTGAGATAAATTACCGCAGCCAATAACGCAATTGCAGCAACAGCAGAAACTATCAAGCCCCTGCTTAGAGTTATGCCACGCTCCCTTACCCGTTCAGAATTTATGTGCGGTGCAATGTCATAATACTTCCACTTCCTAAAATGTGTCTCACGCTGCGTTATTATGCCGTTTTCCTCAAGATCGTGCAGATGTTTGCTGACTGTTGATGGCGCAAGCCCAAGACGCTTGCATATTACGCTGAGGTTGTTGTCGCCTTTTGATATGAGCTTTATTATAGCCTCCTTAGTCGCGCCATGCTTCTCCATTCAAATCCCGTTTACACCTATGCCTTGCCGAATCAAATATATAAATCATTCTTGACATTTCGCTTTTTAAGCGAAATCCACTGAAGAGTATAAATATTAATTTGAGGTCTATCTACGCAAACTTAAAATGGTTTTGTCCATGTCATCATCAAGAAAACAATTGCGGCATTCCGTCAGAGTGGAAAACGTCTCAAAGGCATACAGCACCGAAGCTGTTACGATAAACGCACTGATTGGTGTTTCGTTTTCACTTCGCCAGGGAGAGTTTGCCGCAATAGTCGGTCCTTCAGGCAGCGGGAAGTCTACGCTTATGCACCTTCTCGGCACCATAGACAAGCCTACAAGCGGCGAGGTGTTTATAGATGATGTTCCAACCTCAAAGATGAATGCAACAGAGCTTGCAAGATTCAGAAACAGCAAACTTGGTTTTGTGTTTCAAGCATACAACCTTGTGAATGGCATAAGCGCAGAAATGAATGTAGAGTTGCCGCTCATGGTGAACAGGATTCCTGCAGCGGAGAGAAAGAAGCGCGCAGACACCTTGCTTGAGAGCCTC
>DAHWQN010000068.1 GCA_027340645.1 Microcaldota archaeon | reverse complement strand
AGTCGGTCATTATCTCGATCCTCTGCATGGAGGGGAAGCCGATGTTCGTGGAGAACGTGAGGCAGAGGTACATAGAAGCAGCATTCGATGAGGTCGCTTACACAGTGGACCTCTTCACGAAGGCGCACCTCCTCTCGATGAGGGTGACTGAGAAGATCAGGCCGGAGGCACTGAAAGGAAGGCCGGTGCCAAAGGAGAATCCGTTCGACGGGCTCTTCACCAGATACCTGGGTTACGACCCGAAGAAGAAGGCGGCAATACTCACCGCGCTTTACAAGCAGTACAACCCCGATGTCAGGAAGGTGCCGCTGCTGATAAGCGCCGTCACGGTGGGGGTTACGCTCAGCGTCCTCGACGGTTTTTACAAGAACATGGTGGAGACGAAGAAGTCGAGAGATGCAAGAGCAGAGGCAATCTTCCACATAAACGGCCAGTTCCTGGGAGAGTGGCACAGGCAGAGGGAGGAGAGCCTGGAGGGATACAGGGCTGGTGTCTCGACAGGCACCAGCAGGACTGACCCGCAGGTCTTCTTCGGGCTGAGGAACCAGATGCTGCGCGATGCGATAACTTACGTTGACGAAGAGACAAGGAAGTTCGAGGCGGGGGAAGAGGCAGGGAAGGGCAAAAACCAGATCCTTGCTCTCGCAGAGGGAATATCAAGGCGCGGGATATTCGGAGATCCGCTGGTGCTCCCACACGACGGATGGCTCCCGGAGGCCCCGGGGTTGGTCCTGAAGGGCATGGACGACGTCAACGCATTCGTGCAGCAGATACTGTCGCACAACGCACCTCCAGAGAGCGTACACAAGGTCATTGGGAACGTGCTCGGGAAGCCTGGAAAGGGTTGATCCTTACGGGTTCGTACTGAAGGGATGGGCAAGGTCAGCGAGTTTGTGGGGCAGATATTAGGAAACTAAAGTAAGATAGGCACGAAACATATCACATAGAGATTGCTAACGGTAATAAAAATTCCTATCCGACGATAATAAATCTATTGGAGAGCAGGCTCAGTTTTGAAGGTTTCGAATATCGATTTAAATGAATCTTCTGGATGCCTAATCAGAATTCTCTCTTGATCTGCTTTTATCTGCCTAGTCATTTCTTTTACAAAACTTGAGTTCTTAAACACGTTTTTATAGTCGAAGAAATTCTCGTGCTCTTCGCCATATTTATCTATATAGGCATTTATATCGGGCGTTATGAGTCCCCAAAGCTTACTTATGGTATTTTTAAGAATAGTTAAATCGGTTGTAACGTATTCTTTAGGATTAGCTAGTACTAATTTACCTAGTTCATCCTCTTTCATCATTTCGCCTATCAGATGTGTGAAGAAAAATCGTGCCAATCCATATGATCGTATCTGTTCATTATGTAACAAACTAGAATTGCTCTTTATGATTTCATAAATTACATTAGCCAAATAGATCTTTTCGGCTGTAATATTCCTAGAAAATATCTTATAATAGTGTTCACTAAATAATGTGGCTTTTACATATGTAGTCCAAGGTGCGTTGTTAAATAAAGATTCTATTAATTGTGCTGCAAAGTCTATCTCAATGACTTCATCATATCCGGTCTCTGATTCGCCCCTTTTAATCTTGTACAATACTTTGTGATTAAACATTTCATTAAACTCCTTCTTTAGACCTTTCTGAACTCTATCATTCGACTTTAGATCGATTAAGCTAATTGAATTTTGATTATTTGCATAATACGTTATTTTTTGTATTAGCGACGAGGCAGTATCAAGCTTGATAAATTTTACCAATAGATAGATATTTTCTGTTACTGCGTCTCTATTTTCATATAGTGTAAGTATTGACTGGCACCCATTAATTACTGTGTAATTATTAATAATAAGCCGATTTGGAGTGCCAACATCGAAGCCCCCACATACGATAGTTATCCCATTGTGATATAAGAAGAAGTTATTATGCTCATTTGCATCCATTATTGTATCCCGTATATCTTTATTTACTCTTGTTCTGCCCAACCCATACCTTACATTTTTATAGAAAAGAGTTTTATCTGATATGCCTTGCAATCTAAGTAATTCTTTTGCTCGTATAGAATAAACACTTACTTGGGTGCCGTTTGGCAATGCATAATCTATATGGGTATTATTTGCCAGACTTAAATTTATTGGAGATGTTATTATTTCTTCATCGGCGAGGTATGTATATTTTTTATAAAGGTCATTCGCATCGACCCCTTCTAAATCTTTATTCAAAGCTAGAAATTCATTGGCATTTGCATCAAATTTCTTATTTGTTATAAATTGCAGGAAAATATTATATTTCGAACCAATCTTTTCCTCTAGTTTTAATCCTAATACTAAGGACTTGAGGATTGGGTTGGCAGTACTCGTAAGCAACCTCTGTATAGATGCTTGGTCTACAAACCACTGTTTTGCCCCTTTAAAGTTTCGTATGTCATTATCACCCTGGTCCATATCTCGCTGTTGGGAAAACTTCGATTGAAAAAGATAGACAGCCTCCTCCTCATCATCTACATATATGCCATCTATCCCTTTGTCATTAGAGCTATCACAAACAGAATCTATTGCATCCTGCTCTTCTATGCGAAAAAAATTCTTAAGATACCAGACTAAAAAAGCCGCACTTTCTTCTCTACCGTTACAAACATACTGATTAATCTCACTTCTTACTAATCCATCAAATTGAACTTCATCCATAAGGTTATATTGAAAATTAGGTTTTAAATTTGTAACGCCAGATGTGCGTGGATCATCCTTATTCATTTTCCGATAGAATTGCTGCTTGTTCAAGTACCAGCGCTATCGCTTTAGGCTGCTGGTCTGGTGGATACCCATATTTCTTCAGGACACGCTTGACTAACAGCCGTAGGTTCGCCTTGACACTCTCCTTAATGGTCCAGTCGATCGAGGTGTTCTCCTTTATTATCTTGGCAAGCTCCCTGGTTATTACCATAAGCTTCTCGTCTCCAAGGACCTCCACTGCACTCTTGTTATTTGCCAATGCGTCATAGAATGCCACTTCATCTTCATTGAGCTTGAGTTTTCCCTCCCTTTCAGTTAGGGTCCTCATCTCTTTTGCCTGGTCTATAAGTTCCTGCACCAATTCTGCTGTTTCAAGGCTTCTGTTATGGTATTTTTTTACTGTCTTCTCAAGCAGATCCATGAATGACCGCCTCTGCACTATATTCCTCTTGAACTTCAGGTTTATCTGGTCGCTGAGGAGCTTCTTTAGGGTCTCGAACGCAAGATTCTTCTGCGGCATATGCTTGACTTCGGCAAGGAACTCATCTGAGAGTATGGAGATGTCAGGCTTCTGCAGCCCTGCAGCTGCAAATATGTCTATAACCCTGTCCGATACTAGGGATTTTGACAATATTTGATTTATTGCCGTAGACAATTGCTCATGGTAAGAGATCTGACTGCTTGCGGCTTTCTTTGACATAGCAGCTTTTATCATCTGGAATATGCCCACTTCATCCTTCAGATCCAGTGCTCTCTTATCAGGGACTGCCAGTGCAAAGGCTTTGGAGAGGGCGGTAACATTTCCCATGAACCTCTTCTCTCCATCTTCCTGCCCGAGTATGTGCTCTATTGCATATGGTAGTAAGTTGAGCTTCTCTTTCGGAGGCACGGTAAGAAACTTTGTATAGTCGAAGCCATGCATCATGCTCTTTACTACATCGTACCTCTCGAGCATCAACTTCACTGCCTTATCCTGCGCTATGCCTA
>DAHWQN010000067.1 GCA_027340645.1 Microcaldota archaeon | reverse complement strand
GCTGAAAGTCTTGGATTGATGCTATAGTGAAGTATAGGTCCTGCCGCCATCTGCTTACTACAGGATACCTTTTCACAGATGAGTGGCCATTTTGCTCAAAAAACCTGGAGAACTTCTTCCAGAATTCAACATAGCTTATTGGCCTTGGTTTTTCCCTGAAAAATGAGTACTCCGTATGTTCTGGATCGTCACACAGGTCTCTATCAACAGCACTCCAGAAACTCTTGCCGCATATCCTGCAGGTGTGCCTACTGAAGCCCTCATCTTCGAATATCTTTACCGAGTAGTACTCTTTTGGCTTCTTGGAGAACTCTCTCCTGAGCTCTTTCTTGTCAAGCTTTATTCCTTCAAGCACAAAACCACATGTTGACATTTGCCAACTCGTTAAAAGTTGTAAGCACAAGTTAATATAGTTTTGCAGTGAAAGGAATAGAATTGGATTCAGGCAGTAGTGAATTTATGGGCATACTTACGAAGAAGAAGGAAAATGCTGATGCATCGTCTTTCAAGGAGCAGCTAAATATACGCGGTAATGAAGAGGCACTTAAGAAAGTAGAACAAGTAAAAGTCATAGAAGATGATAGCGTCATAGGCAAGCACGTTTTCGGAGACCTTTACAACGTTGACAAGAACGCCATAACAGATGAAAATTATCTCAATACAATAATGAGGGAGTGCATTAGCATGGCAAATGTTAAGCTTACTGAGATAAAGACAGTTGCAATGGGAGGAAGAAATGGAGGCATAACTGTGATAGCGTTGATGGACGCCGGGCATGCTGTCCTGCATGCGTGGAATAATGACAATTATGCTACATTGGATATATTTACATTCGGAGGGCGTAGCGAACCAGGCAGGGCCTTTGATTACGTTGTGAGCAAACTGCGCCCGAAACGGCACAAGGTATTTAGTGTTGACAGGAGCCAGATAAGAACCACATAATCTGATACGTTTTTATAGGTTAATCACGAATACATTAGCGCGCCCTGGTAACTCAGTGGTAGAGTGCTTGTCTTGTAAACAAGATGTCGAGGGTTCGATTCCCTTCCAGGGCTCACTCCCATACAGACCATAGCTTTATGATTAACAGTAAGCTTAAAATTTACATGAACTTGTCTTAGGTAGTATGTGATTTAATGGATAATTTAGGACTTCGGTATGAGGAAAGGGCGCAGCATGCGAAGAATCCAGCCGCAAAACAGTTGTTTGAACTAATGTCTTATAAGAAAACAAACCTTACATTCTCCGATGATGAGACAGACCCGGATAGATTCCTTGAGCTTGCTGATTTGATGGGTCCCGAGATTGCAGTGCTTAAGACGCATATAGACATACTCGAATCGTTTGTTCCCGATATTACGAAAAGGCTCTCTGAGTTGGCAAATGAACACAATTTCATGATATTTGAAGACAGAAAGCTTGCTGATATAGGAAACACATCTGTGCTACAGTATACAAAAGGCATATACAGGATAGCTGACTGGGCGAACTTTGTGAATGTGCATGTGGTCTCTGGTCCCGGGATAATAGATGGCATTGGCAAGGCAAATGAGGAAATGAGAGACTCAATTTCAAGAGGAATAATTATATTATCGCAGATGTCTACTGAAGGAAACCTAGCATCTGGCAATTACACATTGAAGGCTACTGAATTTGCGAAGAAATATGAGGGCAGTGTCGCGGGCCACATAGGCAACGGCGGCAATGCCTCGGAGCTTGCGAAACTCTCAAAGTTATGCGTGCCTGGCCATATACTTTTTACGCCTGGAGTCAACATAGAAAAAGGAGGAGATGGGAAGGGGCAGATATATTCTTCGCCTGACATGGCAATCGCTGCAGGATCAGATACCATAATAGTCGGCAGGGGGATATATGGAACAAGAAATCCGGTCAATACAGCAAAAACTTATAGAGATGCGGGGTGGACTGCGTACACCAAGCGCATAAAAAAATAGTTAGATCTTGCCCAGCTCATCATGCACACGCAGAACTGCTTCAACACTCTGCTCTGAATACTGTCTTATACGTTTCTTTGCGAGGCTCCATGTTATTCCAGGACCCATGACGCCAAGGCCTATCGGCTTTCCGTATTCAAGTGATAATCTGACTAACGCATTAGATAGCTGATAGGCTATAAGCTCATCGTGCTTTGTAGATCCTTTTATTATGGCGCCTATAGTAGCAACTCCGTATACATCCCGCCTGGAGAGCAATTTCTTTACCACAATTGGCATATCAAATGCACCTGGAACCTCTGCAACATGCACCACCTTTACGCCAAGCTTCTTCGCATGATGCAGTGCGCTCTCAAGCATCTTGTCTGTTATCTCATCATTGAACTTTGACCTTACTATAGCTATAGAAACCATCTGATCAACACATTATTACATATTGCAGTATCTATTTAGCTGTGCTGTTGAAACGTATAAAGCCTAAAAATGTTGCCTTGCAATATACCAAAGGAGATTGGTGCAAAATCATGTTAGTCATAGAAGGCACTTCAAAGACAGGTATAGGAAAATCTCTTGCCGAAGCGTTGGATGCGAATTTTCTAGAGGCCGGACAACGAATATTCCCGGATGGTGAATCAGAGATAACAATAGAGGGCCATGAAGAAGGAGAGGACGTTGTGATAGTTCAGACAACATATCCTTTCCAGGATAAGAAGTTGCTTGAGTTATATCTTATGGCACATGAGATGAAGAGGCGCAAGGCGAAGAGCATAACTGCTGTAGTGCCTTATCTCGCTTATGCGAGGCAGGATAAGCACTTCGAGGGCAAAAACAATATAGTCAGCATATCAGCAGTTCTTGAGATGCTGAGCTCTTCTGGAGTTAAAAAATTGGTTACAGTAACGCCGCATAAAAAAGAGCCACTGTCTGCTTTTAGTGGTAAGATAGTTGTAATAGACCCGATAAGAGAACTTGCGGCTGGAATAAAAGGCGACTTCAACGACCCGTTTATACTTGCTCCGGACAAGGGCGCATTAGAATCGGCTAAGGCAGCTGCGAGTATATTGGAATGCGACTATGCACACATAGACAAGCAGAGGGATAGAAGCACAGGTGACATAAGCATAATCAATGCCCCAAGAGATGGGATAGACAACAGGGACATCATTATTATTGATGACATGATAAGTACTGGTGGCACCATCGCCCAAGCAGCCAGATTCGCCATGGCCCATGGTGCAAAGAGTGTGGCTGCGGCGGCAGTCCATCTGCTTATGGTGAATAATGCGCATGAAAAGATGGCTGCTGCCGGTGTGTCAAGGATTTATGGCACTAATACCGTAGTTTTTGGCATGGCGAAATATGTTGATGTATCAAGGCTTATTGCGTTGGCGATTAAGTCATAAGCACAATTACTTATTCTCTTCAATTAATGCTTGCACCTGCTCTGCAGAAGGCATCGCATGACTTATGAGAGGACCGTCTTTTAACGCTATCTCTAGATCTTCATACGTAGGCCTTTCTATTTTGTAGAACAGTCCAATAGGCACTTTCTCGTACTGTGTTACCATGTCCTCCATGCCTTTTTGCATAGCAGCATCGAGATTCGAAGGATTATGACCGACGCCCTCTAGCTTATACACGCGCTTCCTGAACCACTCGAAAGTGTTATCCTTGTTGAATGTTACACATGGACTAAATACATCTATTAGTGAAAAGCCCTTGTGCTCTATGCCGCCCTTTATTAACTGCGCAAGATGCATAGGATCACCAGAGAATCCCCTTGCCACATATG
>DAHWQN010000066.1 GCA_027340645.1 Microcaldota archaeon | reverse complement strand
AGCAGTTAGCCAAAGCGCAGATGCAAGATAGTGGTGAAGTCGTAAGGGCTTACTCAGTGGAAGAGGTAGAACTTTCACTGAAAGGGGACAAGACAAGGGCCTTTAAGGTAATTGTTGATAGTACAAGAGATGTGCCAAGACTTAGCGAACTCCTGTCAGAATTTGGAGAAAGATACGAATACGACATACTCTTTTGGAAAAGATATGTTATAGACAAGATGATTTCGCCACTTTACGGAGTAAACATAAAGGCACATGATGAAGATGGCAGATTGATTGTAGATAGCATTGTGCCTTCTGAGAAGGCTCTTCAGGAAGTACCGAGCCATCTGTGTTTTGATATTGAAACTTATAATCCAAGGGTTATGCCACGGCCGGATCTTGATCCTTCAATAATGATAAGTTACACTGATGGCAGGGAAAAAGCCGTGCTTACAACTAAAAAGATAAACAGGAACTTCGTCAAGGTTTTTGACGATGAAAAGTCAATGATAGATCACTTTAAGCAGTATATGAAGGACAAAGATTATGATGTGCTTGCAGGGTATAATTCTTCAAACTTCGATGTGCCGTATCTGCTTAAGAGGGCAGAAGTTACCAAAGTGGATTTTGAAATAGGCAGATACGGTGGATTACCAAAGCAGGAGCATCATGGTTTGCTGGAAATGGTCAAGATACCGGGCAGGGCAAACGTCGATATATACAATGTTGCTAAGTTTGTTTCAATAGTGGGCGCATCAGAGAAAGTTCTCAAAGCATCCAGATTTACACTCAAAGAGGTATATGCGGCCATAACAGGCGATTCAAAAAAGATGGTGGAGCGCCAGGATATCTGGCGCATCTGGGATGGGAGCGATGCTGAGCGTGAGGAACTGGCTGAGTACTCTATGGCGGACTCACTGGCGCTTGAGGAACTTTACAAGTTCTTTGTGCCTTTAGAAATAGAAATATCAAAAGTAGCAGGCACTACGCTTTCGGAATCTTGCATATCAACTACAGGGCAATTGGTAGAGCACCTGCTGATGCGCAATGCTTTCGAGAATAAGGAGTTTGTGCCGAACAAGCCTAACGAGCGAGAAATAACATGGAGGAACAGCAATCCGATAGAAGGTGCATACGTTAAGACGCCGGAAGCGGGCATATACAAGGATATTGTGGTTTTTGACTTCCGTGGACTGTATCCATCTATAATCATAGCATACAACATAGACCCATCTACGTTAGTTAAGGGCGGGGGAGAAGGAGACTTCCACATGTCTCCAACAAACGCAAAGTTCAGAAAGACACCATTAGGAATAGTGCCAAAAGTCCTTAAGATACTCATAAATGAAAGGTCAGAGATTAAGAAGGCCTTCAAAAAGGACCCGGATAATAAGGTTCTTGCCGCAAGGCAGACGGCATTGAAGATAATTGCCAACTCGTTTTATGGCTACCTTGGATATGCGCGATCTAGATGGTACTCAAGAGAGTGTGCAGAAAGTGTCACGGCATTTGGGCGAGATTACATCAAAAAAACTATGGATGCCGCTGAAAGGCACGGATTCAAGGTTTTATATTCAGATACTGACAGCACATTCTTACAGATGAATGGTAAGACCAAGGAGGAAGCATTAGCATTCCAAAAGGATGTCAACACTACACTTCCAGAATCCATGGAACTTGAGCTTGAAGACTTCTATACGAGCGGGGTCTTTGTAGGTAAACGCGGAGCTGATTCAAAAGGCGCCAAAAAGAAGTATGCATTGCTATCGGAATCTGGCAGAATAAAGATACGCGGCTTCGAACTCGTCAGAAGGGATTGGTCTTTTGTTTCTAGAAACACTCAGCGCGCAGTTCTTGAGACCATACTCAAAGAGGGCAGCAAGGAAAAGGCGATGGCCATAGTTAAGGATGTAATCAAGAACCTTAGAGAGGGAAAGGTTCCGATTAAGGACCTGACAATACAAACACAGCTGAGGAAGAAGATAGATGCATATGACTCGAAAAGCCCTGAACTTGCAGCCGTTAAGAAAGCAATAGAACGTAAGCAGAAGAACAAATCGGATATGGAGGGCGCAACGGTGAGTTATGTCATAACAAAGCACGGAAGTACTATATCGGAAAAGGCAGAGCTTGAAGAGTTTGCAAAGGATTATGATTCTGAATATTACATAAACCATCAGGTAATCCCTTCGACGCTTAAGATACTGAAGGAGTTAGGCGTCAGTGAAGAGGAGCTTAAGGGCCTTGGTTCTCAGAAGAAGCTATTTTAGGTAATTAAATGACAGATGTAAAAGCACTCGAAGAATGTGGAAAGACGGCTGTAGACGCCCTTGAGTTCTCAAGGACAATTGTGAAGGAGGGCGCATCCCTGCTTGAAGTTACAGAAAAAATAGAGCAGTTTATAAAGGATAGGGGATTCGAACTTTCCTTCCCTGTTAATCTGTCGATAAATGAGAAGGCTGCGCACTATACTCCAGGACTTGATGACAAGAGCGTGTTTCAGAAGAACGATATTGTCAAGGTCGATGTTGGCGCTAGGAGCGGGGATGTTCTTTCTGATTGCGCAATAACTATAGATTTGTCAGGGACAAACGGCAAGATTGTAAATGCTGCAGAGAAGGCTCTTGACGAAGCTATAAGTTTGGTAAGGGCTGGAAGGAAGGTGTGTGAAATAGGCAGCGTGATAGAGAAAGCAGTAGCTTCAGCAGGCTTCAAACCTATCAAAAACCTCGGCGGCCATGGTATAGAGGAGGAGGAGCTTCATGCGGGAGTATTTATACCTAACTTTGATAATAACGATGATACAGAGCTTGAGGAAGGCTCGGTGATATCTATTGAGCCATTCATAACCAACGGATATGGGTATGTTGATGAGACAGATGATGTACAGATATACCAGCTCGTGAGTACAGCAGCACCGAGATCGCAGGAGGCGAGATCGATTCTGGAGCTTGTCGCTGGAAAGTACAAGACATATCCTTTTGCTGCGCGTTGGATAGGCAGGGAGCTAAACCATTTGTCGGACTTTAAGGTTAGGCGCGGAATTACAGAACTGCTTTCCATAGGCACGATTGAGCCATTTCCGGTGCTGATTGAGAGGAACAAAGGCATTGTGGCGCAGGCAGAGAAGCAGCTTATCGTGGAGAAGGATTCGTGCAGGATAGTCACGAAAACGTGATGCCAATATGTTTATAAATATTCAGGTTCCATGCGAAAACAGAAGGCGATGGTTGAATGGGAATACTTCATGCATTCTGGAAGAGTTTTGACGATGTGTTCGCGAACAAGTACGCGTTCGTGATGCCGATAGTACTCATAACGATAACGATGCTGATGGTATATGGAATGAATTATCTTATATCTGGACAGAGTTGCCCCGTTTCTGTTCTTGGAAATGTGTATCAAAGCTCAAATTCCTGCACAATAAACCTTCCACTGTTTGGAAGCATTACGGCGTTGGGATTAGTATTTATCATAGTACTCGCACTGCTTACTGTACTAATGGTGGTTTTGTCATCTTTAGTATACGTATCTCAAGGATATGACATAATGAAGAACAAGACTCTCTCGGTGAAGAGATCAGTTGGCATGGCGCTTAGGAAGTTGCCTGTTGCCTACGTTTCAAACCTAATTGTGATACTTTTGTACCTTGCCACATATGCAGTGATAGGCTTGGTGGTATACCTTATGCTTACCAAAATTAGTATGATTTATAACGTGGTATTGCCATACTTGATGATTGTGGTAATGGCAGCACTAGGAGTAATGCTTATCATAGTATCAGTAT
>DAHWQN010000065.1 GCA_027340645.1 Microcaldota archaeon | reverse complement strand
GCTATTGCAGATCCCAATCCTATAAACGGTGCAGCTGCGCCAGCTGCACCCGATATCACATCCAGCTTCTTCCCTTCTTCAGTATCCTTCCCAGCAGATCTTCCCTCCCTTTTCATTGACTTAAGCTCTAATGCGCTAACGGCTGGCTTCTCCACTGCCCGCGCCGCTGGCTGTTCTACACACTTAACGTTTGCATTCTTGATCCTAATCATTATCCAACCCTAAAACCTGTTAGCTCTTCTTTACTTTTCTGCCATTTGTACGTGAAGCAAGCTTACTTATCTCGTTGATGAGCTCTTCTTCATTATTGAACATCTTATTGACAAAGTAAGGCGTGAACGGGCTGTACTTCTCAAACGGGAAGTAGAGCAGAACCCTCTTCCCTGTGCTGTGCGCATGCATCCTCTCGCTATCCACGCCGCTTGAATAGACCAGACTGGTAAGGTGTATGACTACAATATCAGACTGGTCTATTAGCCTATAATCTCTCCTTACAGTCTGGTTAAAAGCAATCTCCTTTATCCTGGAGTCCTTATAATACTCCCCGTAATAGCTCAGGTCCACGCTCCGCGGGTCAAATACTATTGCCATCTCCCTAAGCCTGGATATGAACCTGTCGAGCCTCTTATAGCTCGTGTCCCTGTGCTCCATTGAAAAGCTTGTATATATTTTCAGCATCCATGGATTGTACATCAGATTGTATATGGTAACTGGATCCTCGTCTATGCCAACAAGGTAATTTGACTTTCCAAGCGTGCGGCTTATAAGGTCCATAGTATATATCTCCAACTCCGACCACACGGATATCTCGTATATATCTATCTCTTTGTCAAGCCATTCCTTATCCTTAAGTATGGTATCCTTAAGCTGTGCGGGAGTAGATATTATAGTTACGAAGAGATCCGGCCTAAGGTCGGAGAAATCCCGCACGTCCATCAGGCCTATCGGCCCGTTCTTCCACCAGAAAGCCGTATGTCCGTCAATTATGAAATCGGCATCCTTCTCCGCATTTATCATATCGCTTATTCTGTGCATCGCATTTTCCTTGAGCACCTTTATCACTTGGGGATCAAGGTTAGGTATCGTAGATGGCGTTATGTTCATGTTTAGAGGCTTTGCGCACTCCATCATCTTATCCACAAAATTTATTATCCTGACCTTCTTGCCGTTCGCCTTCGCCATCTTCGCCACCTTCTCCTCCAACTTTCCCCTGTTTGAACCTGCCGTCGAAGAGCTGAATACTATCATCACGAATCACCTATGCAACTGTTAAATATCGCTCTTGCACCGCTGGTTCCTATCCTGAACTCTCCAGGCAAAAGCCTCCTTTTTGCAGCTTCACACATTCTAATTGCCTCCACATAATTCTTTATGCCTCCAGAGGCTTTTATCCCGATGCTGCCCCTCCCTGCTTCGTCTGCAACTTTTGACATCAGGGCTAGATTTTCCGGAACTGCCCCAGTAGAGGCATTTCCCAGAGATGTAGCATACTCCTTGTCTGCAAATCCTGTGCTTGTCTTTATAAAATCCGCGCCGGAATCGCATACGCACCTATACACGGCTTCTTTTTCCAGTCTGGTAAGATAAGCATCCTCTGTGATGACCTTAATCTTCTTGCCATTCGAGTGCACTGCACCTACAACAGCTTTAAGGTCATTCAGGACAGATTCAAAATCCGCGCTTTTTACCATTGGGATATTTGCTACTATATCTATCTCGTCAGCATCTTCCGAATAATGCATTGCCATGCGCTCCCTGGCTTCTGTATCTGATCCACCAAACGGGAAATCCGCCACCACGCATACGCGGAGATCCGTTCCTCTATCCCTTATGATACGTTTGGCATTTGCCAGCTGCGAGGGAAGTATACACACGCTGTATGCGGATAATTCTATTGCCTCATCTATAAGTGCCTTCACATGCTCGTAAGTGGCATAAGGTTTAAGCAATGTGCTGTCTACTACCCCCATCACTTCCTTTGCTTTGGCGTATTGCATTTGCTCAGCAGCCATATACTATCTGGAAGGAAAAATATATAATCCATTGAGTGCACGGCGTGACAGTTCAAAATTTGTTGTTCAGGAACCGATTCGAGAGTAAGTTGTTCAGATATTGCGAATAACTCCTGTCCTGTTGTTTTAGTGTCACGAGCATGCATTGAAGAAGGAGTGTTTTTATTTCTGTACTTACGGAGTTCGTTTGCCAACTTTTCAATAGTGGCCTCCAATACCTTAACTCTTTCGATTAGTTTGTTATAGCCTTTCTCTGTAATTTTCACTCTGTCTCCTTATTGTATTCATAGTGCATATCTCTGATAATTACTGTCAAAATCAGAATGGTGGAAGTACAACAAAACGTTGAATTACTGTCGGAGAATATTCCAAAACGCAATATTTATTAAACCCTTACGTAATCAGTGTTAAATGAGGATATGCGCTGCAGAGAGATTGCAAAGCCCAGAAAAGCGCAGAGCGCAATGGAGTACCTGATGACATACGGGTGGGCGATACTTATCATTGCTGTTGTACTGGGCGCGCTCTTTGAGTTGGGCGTATTTGGCAGCACGTCTTCGCTGCCGCAGGGATGCATAGCAGAGTCAGGCTATTACTGCCAAGACGCAAGCCTATCTACAAGCGGCGTTCTAACCTTAACTATCGGCCAGGCAACCACAGGGTCCTTCAGCAATGTAAATATCTATTTCGTTCCGAGCGGCGGGTCACTGAGCAATGCAGCAAGTGCGGGCCTGAGCAGGCTGCAATCTGGAGAGCTTGTAAGTCTCAGCATGCAGTTGCCTACAGTATCCCCGTATCCGTCGTCTTACGCACTGGGTACCCCGCTTACCGGGTATGTGTATATTAATTACACGGAGTACGGCACAACGCAAAGCGTCGAGATAGCAACATTGTCAGTGAAAGCAGATGTAAGCTCTAGCCCTTCTTTGCAGCCTAACGCCCCAACTGTGCCTTCCGGGATAGTTGCATATGTGCCGATTACACTTTCCAATTCCAAGACCGTAGCCACGCCTGCACCATTCCAGCAAATGGTGCAGCTCTCGGAATCCGGCTATTCTAAATATATAAATTACAGCGACAATACTGCGAACTTTGAATTCTTTACTGCGAGTGGATCTGTTATACCTGCGTGGATAGAGGGCAATAGCAGCGGCACAATCACTGCGTGGCTCAAGCTGACTAACGGCATACCTGCATCTAATTCCATAACAGTTTACCTGGGTTTCGCCTCCAAGACCACGAACCTACTCTCCAGCTCTGGCACAACAGGTATCGGCGAAGCCCCGCAGATATCAAGCACATACGCCGAATACGATGACGGGGCGAGTGTGTTCACTCAATACGGAGGCAAATCTTGGAGTAGCTTTACTTTTGTTGGAGGCACGTGGTCAACTACTAATGGTTATTTGCAACAAACAGCTACAACGGGCAGTTATACTGGTGGACCAGCAGCATTAATAGAAGGCACCTCATACCCTGCAACTGGGAATTATGTTTTAGGCATGGCATTCAACTATGCAACAGAAGCAGATGCAAGAGTTGGTCTTATTGCTGTCGCTACACCGACAACAACTCCAGATACATATGGCTATAGGTTCATAGGGCAGCAAGCCAACAATGGAGCAGGATTTATTTCATTTTTAAATGATTTTGTTGCTTGGGTAGCCAATAATACTTATCAGGGGGCAGTATCAACAGCTTATACAATGATAATTACTGACGCTAGTGGAACATGGAGTGGAAATCTTTATTCTGGATATGGAACAGA
>DAHWQN010000064.1 GCA_027340645.1 Microcaldota archaeon | reverse complement strand
AAAGCGCGCCTATTATGAATCCGAGAAATGCTATTCCAGCTACAAATATGAATAAAAGACCTACTCCTATCATACTGCAAGATTGGCAAGCATATTACTTAAATCTTGCGACACCTAATGCGCAGCGAGGCCGGGCATTATGAATAGCGCGATTAGCAGGTTAGCAAAAACGATAATGGTTATTACAGTATAAAGCCAGTTACGCTCAAATGTAAACGCGAGTATTGACAGGAATACCCGAAGCACTGGAGTTGCGACGAGTATTAAGATCCCTAGAAATAAAAAGTCGAATCCGTTAAGCTGCGTCATCCCTGATAACATAGAGGACAAACTAAACGATGCTGTGCTCGTGGCTTT
The DNA here is from genome assembly GCA_027340645.1 of Microcaldota archaeon. Taxonomy (GTDB): domain Archaea; phylum Micrarchaeota; class Micrarchaeia; order Micrarchaeales; family CABMGC01; genus JAJZOD01. The sequence continues at coordinate 3,503 of DAHWQN010000064.1, read as the reverse complement.
AGTGTTAAGTTCGAGCTGCTGTATTGCAATACCTCCTGCGCCATTGTTAACTGCTATGAAGATAAGGCCGATGACCATACAGAGGGCACTTGCTATCACGCCAATTCTTAGTGTGATTGATATGGTGTTATTCATGTCCATTATGCAACACCTATTCCACGTAATACCATTTCTATACCTGCAATTAACAGAATTATTGTGAATATCATGCGGACCTCTCTTGTGCGCATCTTTTCAAGGAATTTGGACCCCAGATAAGATCCCATTAATATGCCAATTACAGTAGGTGCGAGAAGAAACGGCTGTATGTAGCCGGCTACAAAGTATATTGCGCTTCCTGCAGCGGCAGTGACGCCTATCATGAAATTGCTTGTCGAGGTTGTGACTTTCATAGGGAGACCCATTGCCCAATCCATACCGAGAACCTTGAGAGTTCCAGAACCTATGCCTAGAAATCCAGACATTATGCCGGCTATACCCATGATGCCCTCACCGAGCCACCATCTGCTTCCATGGTATTTCACTATCTTTTTGCTGCTCTTGTCGTAGTAGCTGCCCTTTAGCTGGAACAGCTTTGTGCTGCTGTCTGATTTTAACCGCAGTGGCTTCTTTCTCTTGTAGACAATGACAGAGTGGATTACGGAAAGCAGAAGCACTATCCCGAACGCTACAAATACAACTTTCTCAAGGCTCCTTGAGTATATGTATGCCGCAGCTAGAGCGCCGACTATAGCGCCCAGGGTTGTTGCTATCTCAAGGGACATTCCTATCCGTATATTTGTAAGTTTGTCCTTTACATACGCACTGGCTGCACCGCTTGAAGTTGCTATGGTTGCGATTAAGCTTGCTCCTGCGGCATACTCTATGGGAATATTCATGAGCAGACTCAGCGCAGGTATAAGTATAACCCCGCCGCCGAGACCGGATAATGCGCCGACTATGCCTGCTACAATGCCTATTCCGAGCAACTCTACAACATAGAGTAGCAAACATATCACCGTTTCTTTAACAACAACCAATTATTTATGTTATGCGCTTATTTTGAGTTTAGGATCTATATCTGATCGTAGCAATAACACATATAATCTTTAGCGCAAAATAGTATCATGGACAGCTTTACTGAAAAACTGGAACGCGCAGTGTTTGCATTCAACTTTGACGACCTTATGCTGCTTCCGGGATTCTCCGAAATAAGATCCAGCGACATACGCATTGAAACGAGGTTCTCCGCGCATATAAGTCTTAAAACACCGCTGGTTTCCTCGCCAATGGATACTGTTACCGAGGCAAAAATGGCAATAGCCATGGCTGAGAACGGAGGCATAGGGGTATTGCATAGGAACATGACTCCTGAAGAGCAGCTACGGATGGTCCGCGAGGTTAAGGAGCATGAACCGAGCAGCAAGAATGCAACTGTGGATAAGGATGGGAGACTTGCAGTAGCAACTGCTCTTGCGCCGACAGACCTCGACCGTGCAAAGGTGCTTTCAAAAGAAGCAGATGCACTGCTATTCGATGTTGCCCACTTCCATACTAAATCTATACTTGAGTCTGCAAAAAAGATTATCGATTCTACTGACAAAGATGTCATAATAGGCAGCATGGGCACTAAGGAGGACGTAATGCATTCTGTCAAGACATTAGGCAGGGTGGACGGCCTGCGCGTTGGCATAGGTGGTGGCTCAATATGCATAACCACAGACGTAACCAAGGCAGGATCACCTACGCCGTTCGCAGTATCGCAGGCTGCAGACGCAGTTGCAGAGCTTGATTCGAAGATACCGATAATAGCTGATGGCGGCATAAGGACAGCCGGAGACATAGCACTTGTGTTTGCTCTTGGAGCCGATTCTGCAATGCTGGGCTTCGGGCTCGCTGGAACTGATGAATGCCCGGGTGAAATCACTACATTGGACGGAAAACAGTATATGGAATATAGAGGAATGGGCAGCAAGGGTGCAAGGGAGAAACGTCTTGTCAATGACCGTTATGCGGATACAGGAGGCAAGAAATTTGATGAGGGCATAGAAGGCCTTATACCATACAAGGGAAGCGTTGCTGATGTCATAAACGTTATGAACTCAGCGGTGAGGGCTTCTATAAGCTATGCCGGTGCGGGAAGCATACAGGAGATGGCGCAGAATGCCAGAATCGCCAGAGTGACAGGCAGAACGGCAAAGGCAGAGATTAAAAGGTAGTCATTATCATAGGCCTATTTTTGTGAGGCTATTGATTTTAGCTTTTGTTGTATCTCTGAATTCTGGTAATCCTTTGGATTCTTAAGGTAGGAAACTATAGTATCATACTCTATGGGTTGCAGCGCATCTTTCAGCCAGTGCACACCCACGCTCTTGAAAGATATCAATGCGTGCAGGTTATATCCTAGCTCCTTTGCGCGTTCTCTGCCTCCCTGCTCCCTATCAAGAAGAACGAATATGTCATTGAGCTTCATATTGCTTATTCCCCTGCGCTTAGCTTCCTGCTGTATCTGGCTTATCGCCAGCTCCTTACTGCCGAATGTCGATACAAGATCGTCGATAATCGCTAAGGTGTCACCGGGATTGAAGTCCCCTTCAACAAGAGCCTTCTGCCCATGTGCACCGAGATACTCTTCCACATCCTTCGGAGTTTTCACCTCTTCAGGTAGCTTTCTTGTGTAAAGCGACGGTATTCCGGTATTGAGTGTTGCTGCATTCGCAAGGGCAATGCCCGCCATTGCTATGCCAACTATGCGATGCCTTCCATCAGCAACAAAGCCAGCATCATTTAACATTATCGATATCGCCTCTCCGGCCATCTTGTATAACTCAATTGAGCCGCTCCTTACGCTTGATATGGGGCGCAGGCTTATGAAGAAAGGGCTGTACAGACCACTAGCTAATTTCCAGCCATCTGGATTGTCCTTATACCATGTGCGTATCATGCCTTCCTCGTAAAGGCTTTTTACTATCTTTCTTCCGAGTTCCTCCAGTTTGTCTTTCGGCATAATATCACAGCTTGGAAAAATATGCGCGCGTATACTTATTAGCTTTTGTCATGCGAACTTTGCGCATATAATACGGCCAAGTTACAGCGCATTTATATTAGATTTACCAGGAATCCTGCAAGGAATCCGATGAATATGCCGGTATATACAAGCTTCTGCTTTATTGGATCTATGTTCTTCAGCTGGTGCTTTATCATAGGCAGTATAACATACAGTATTGCACCTATTGCAAGGCCGTCAACAACCATATTGAAGGGAGTTGAACTGAAATAGAAGCCTGCGATTCCTCCTATCACTGTTGGAAGTCCGCCCACAAGCATAAGCACCGCCATTACTCCAAGCTTCTTGTCAGCATTGTTCAGAAAAGGCGATGCTATAGGGAATCCCTCGGTTATGTTCTGGAGAATGAAACCAATAAGCACAACAAGCGCGACACCAGACAATAAGCCCAAGCTCACGGACAGTGCTCCGAAGACAAGGCCCTCAGTAAGGTTCTGAAGCCCCATGCCGATGGCTA
>DAHWQN010000063.1 GCA_027340645.1 Microcaldota archaeon | reverse complement strand
AATCTTCTTACTATTATGCTAGGTGACAATGCCCTTATCGGATTGATTATAGATGCCGGTACGTAAAGATAAGCATAGCCGATTCCTACTCTAAGTGCTGCCAAAGTACTATATACGGCATTAGAAGACAGTGCTGCAGCACCATGATACTCTGAGCTTCCGGCAATGACTGCAATTCTGCCATTGTTCTTCTTGCTGCCGAATAGACTCCGTGGGCTTGTTGCAGCAGCGACGTCCTTTGGGTTTACAAAAGATATGCGCATGATGGTACTCTGCAATGCAAACCTATTTACATTTTGCACATAAGAAGATACTCCACGTCTGCGTATGCAATATTCTTAAAATGCAGAGTAGCAATAATTCTGATGCCGATGCATATTAAAAAACGAGAGTCTCAGTCAGCAATGGAGTACTTGATGACCTACGGTTGGGCCATACTAGTTATAGCTGTAGCACTTGCTGTGCTTTTCGCGCTTGGAGTATTTTCTATTGGGTCTCCTCAAACCGGCTGCACGGCCAATCCAGGATTCCTATGCAGCAATCCTATACTCAGTGCAAATGGCTTATATTATGCAGAGGTTGGGTACGCTGCAACTTCGATAACAATCACCGGTACTGCATGCTCAAATAGCGCCGCAGAGCCGCAGCAGAATAACTTCAGCAGAACCGACGTTCAGCTGGTTGCCGGTCAAGAGGTACAGATGGCTTTCGATTGTCCGCTTACGTCAAACACTATCGGAACGAGCTTTAGCGGCACTCTTTGGATACAATACAATGACCAAAACGTGCAGTCTCTATCCGAGATTGCCACTGTATCTGCACATGCCGTGAATCTTGGAGTCCCGACTACCGTTACAACATCAGCTTTAACTACCTCGGTCTCTTCTACATCCACTTCATCAACATCTACCTCCTCTACCTCAACGCCATCGTCATCCGCGACAACTACTTCAGGTCCATCAACATCATTGTCGACTTCTACTACCTTAACCACTGCAACTACTACTGCATCTACAACATCCATGTCAACTGTCACATCAACAACATCAACAACTACGTCAGCAACAACTTCAACAACAGCCACAACAACAATCTTCGATACTTCAGCTTACTACAGCTACAATGACGTGCTCCTCGTGTGCAACAACGCGAATACCGAGAGCCTTGACGTGTGTTCCTATTTTTCCAATGCAAGACAGAGCGAGGGCTTTAACACTTCACACATAGTTTATCTATCAAATATACCTGCATCTGAATCAGTAAATGACATTGTGACACAAACTCTTCTAGGGGATGTAAGAACCGCTATAAATACGATCGGTCCTGGCAAGATAAATTATATAGTCACTACTGTGGGCGTTCCTCTTATAGACACGGTGAGCTATAGCTGTTCGTACTGCTCCGATTACTCCATCGATGCGCTTATGGCAGACAATCTGACTGATGCAAACGAGGCGTCTAATCCATACTACTACGGCTCTTCAGGGATTAGCAACTCGCTTGTGGAGAGTAGAGCATTCTCATGGTCGGCATACCATATGTACGAGGTCACAAGGCTTGATGGTCCAACCTTGCAGAGCATATACAATCTTGTGAAGAATGCCTACAACGCTTCTGACGCGTACTCCAGCGGCTATGTACTCCTTAACAATTACTCCACAAGTTCAACCTATCAGTCATACTCCTACCTGTTTACAGATGCCGAGTCTGCGCTGAACACCATGAATGTAAACAATCAACTTGTTGGATCCAGCTTTATAACTGGAGTATCCGGGCTTAGCGGCTATGCATCATGGGGTTCCAACTGTGGATGTACAGCAGGCGAGAATTCGAGTAAATGGGACCTTGGGTTTGTTACAGGAGCAATAGGAGAAACATTCGTATCTACTGGCGCAAGAACCATGCTTACGTATCCATGGACCAGTGGCCAGTCGCTGATATCTGATCTGGTTGTCGATGGTATAACCGGCATAAGCGGCTATGTAAGCGAACCATATATCGGCACAACAGAGACACTGTCTGTTCTGTTTCCATATTACTTTTCAGGTGGAACCCTTGCCGATAGCTACTACAGCGCGATGCCTGAACTTGCCTGGAAAAGCGTAATAATCGGAGATCCAAAAGCACACGTAACTATTGTATAAAAATAAGCTGATATGTGTTATTGCCGCTGGTCGGATTTGAACCGACGGCATTCCGGTTTCTGCTTTTGGCTTTGATAAAACCCTCTTTCAAAGGCTTCTCTTCAGCCGGACACTCTCCCGGACTGAGTTACAGCGGCACAGTTGCCCATGAGTGCTTTAGGCGTTTATTTATTTGTTGGCAACGTATAAAAAGCGATGCTCGTGGACGATAAATGGGCAAGACTGGGAACAGCTGCGAATTACATAAATACAGATGGTCTCGAGCTTCGCGATTATCAATTCAACATCATAAAGTCAGTGCTGCAGCACGGAAATACATTGGTTGTGCTTCCTACGGGCCTAGGCAAGACAATGATCGGTGCAGTAGTTATTGCTGATGCATTATCGAAGGGTAAAAAAGCTGCATTTCTTGCACCTACAAAACCTCTTGCAGAACAACATCTCTCAACCTTGTCAAAGCTCCTAAAGCTGCATCCTGATGAACTTCTTCTGCTTGTAGGTTCAGTGAACAAGAAGAAACGCGAGGTCCTTGAAAAAGGCGCAAAGGTGATTGTTGCAACACCGCAGACTCTCTCGAATGACTTGAAGGATTCGATTCTGCAGTTTGATCAATTCGGCTGTGTAGTATTCGATGAATGCCATCGCGCAGTTGGAAGATATGCATACACATACATAGCAAATGAGTGCTTGGTACGAGACATACCTGTGCTTGGCTTGACGGCCTCGCCAGGAAGCAAGAAGGAAAAGATAAATGCGCTTGTGGATTCATTGGGAATAAGGCATATAGAAGCAAGAACGTCTAACGATCCAGATGTGGCAAGATATGTAATGGCAAAGAACATGCATATAATAGATGTGGAGCTAAACGAAACAATTAAGCGCATATCGCTGCTTTTGCGCCCTGAAGCTGAGGCAGCACTCAAGAGCCTTAACAGAACTGGTCTTTTGCACTTTAAGAATTTTGATAATATACCGAAAGGCAGGCTCCTCCAAGTAGGCGACGCAATAAACAGAATAAGTTCCGATTACAAGTTCGCCGCAATATACAGCTATGTGAAACTGCTCAATGTGTCGCATGCCTATGACTTGCTAAGATCGGAAGGCCTGGACCCCTTTGTAACTTACATGGACTCCCTCCAAAACCGCGAGAAGAAGAGCAGAGGTGTAGAGAATCTGCTCGCCAGCGACAACATACGGCGCGCGGTGGACATAGCGAAAGAATCAATACGCATGGGTGAGGAGCACTCCAAAGTGTTTGCAGTCCTTGACATACTTAATAAATATAAGGGCAAGAGCACTATAATATTTGCGCAATACCGTTCTACAGTAAAGATGCTTGTGAATTTTATAAGCAATAACGGATTCAGGACCAGGGCATTTGTAGGCAAGAAGGAGGGAATCACGCAGGACATACAGAAAACAACGATAATGGATTTCCGCGACAGGAAGTTTGATGTACTCGTTGCAAGCTCCATAGGCGAGGAGGGGCTTGACATACCTAGTGTAGACGCTGTGGTTTTCTACGAGCCCATACCTAATGAGATACGCAACATACAGCGAAAAGGCCGTACTGGGCGCATGCGTGAGGGTGAGGTGTACATAATAGTGGCACGCGGGACCAAAGATGAGGTGTATCTGCGCATATCTGTCCAGAAGGAACAAAAGATGGCGTCTCTTTTAAGTACAATAAACCGCAAGCTTGAATCGAGGAATGTGACACG